>JBJEAH010000244.1:0-4922 GCA_051868815.1 Alloprevotella sp. | reverse complement strand
GCTCCGAAGGCGAGGGAGGGGACGCTAAAATTGCACTTCTATCTTGAAAGTATAGGCATTTGCAAAGTTATATGCGCTTATGCTTCCAGCGGTCGCTACGCATATAGGCGTAGCTGAGGGCGAGCGAGAGAATGCCGTAGACAAACTCACTGCTCCAGCACACGTAGAGCGGGGCGCGGAAGCTGAACACTACGATGAAAACGTAGACCGTGTAGAAGGTCAGGGCGATGATTTCAAACACGAGGGCGCGCCCTGTGTTGCCTGTGCCCGACACGGCGTGGAAATAGATTTGCGAAGGAATGGTGAAGATGTAGGAGGCAAACAGCACGTAGAGCGGTGCGATGCCTGCTGCAATCAGTGCGGCGTCGTCGGTGAAGACGCGCAGCACGGCCTCTGGTATGAACGAGAGGAGCAGGAGCAGGGGCGCGATGAGCAGGGTGGTGAGGCGTATGGTCTTGGAGATGGTGGCCGGCACGCCGTCCATATCGCCGCGCCCTATCTGGTTGCTTACGAGGCTGGTGCAGGTGGACGAGAGCGCGATGATGGCCATGAAGGGGAAGGAGGAAATGTTGCGGATGATGTTCGACACTGCCAGCGAGGTCTCGCCCAGATGCTCGATGGAGAGGAAGAAGATGAACCATGTGGAGAGCGAGATGAAGTCCTGTATCATCGTCCATACCGAGAGGCGCAGCACGGGCTTCAGGCTTTGCAGCCGCAGCTTCGGCAGGCGGTTCAGTCCGTAGCGGCGGGTGTCGAGTTTGACACAGGTGTAGACGATGAAGTAAACCATCGATACCGCCTCTGCCAGTACCGAACCGATGGCCGCGCCCTGTATGCCGAGCGCTGGCATGCCGCAATGGCCGAAAATAAGGATATAGTTGAACACGATGTTGCTCGCCACGAGCACGAGGGAGTTGGCCGTGAGCATCCGCGTGTTGGTGGTCGCCACATAAAACGAGCGGAACATGATGGCCGTGAAGGCGAAGAAGAAACCGAATATGCGGGCGTTGAGATAGTCGAGCGCAGCGGCGCAAACATGTTCCGATTGCAAAATATGGCTCAACAGCCAAGGGGAGCACGCGCGGGTGAGGAAGAAGAGCACTACGGCGAGTGCGAGCAGGAAGCCGAGGCTGTGGTAGAACAGGTGTCCCACAGCCGTGTGGTTGCCCTCGCCGTTGCGCCGCGCCATGAGGATTTGCGCCCCCGTGCTGAACCCGAGACCTATCATGAAAATGGCCACGAAGAAGATGCCGCCGATGGCCGCCGCCCCAAGTTCCACCTCGCCCACGCGCCCAAGGAAAGCGGTGTCGGTGAGGCCAATGAGCTGCTCCATCAGCGTGCCTATCAGCATGGGATAGGCTATGTGCCAAATCTGTCGGTAAGAGTAAGTCGCGGGCATTAGTTTTTAGATAATTGTCTGTTGGGGGTGATTGTATATTGTACAGAAAGTTCTCTGATATTGTCTATGCTTCCTTTTATATTCTAACGACAACTGGGACAACTTTTGACAACTTACAGTTGTCTTTCTGCACGGCGGGGTAGTTTGCTAATTCAACCAAGTTGCTTACAGGTAGTTGAGTCCTTAATCAATGCGCCCCTTTCCAAATCGTTGAGGCAATCGTTGAAAACTCCGTTTTGCCGTCGATATAATCGGCAAAGGTTTCCACCGCCGACTTGCCGCCGGGCAAGTTGCAGCTGCCGCAGCCGCCGCAGGCAGGAGCTTTGCAGTGGAAGCGGGAAAGAACAAAGTCAAGGCGTTCCTCTTTGTCGGAACAATCTATGCGCGGTGCCATCATGCCCTTTTCTTTTTGCACTTAATAGGGATGTTCCCGCGAATTTGGGGGAACATCCCTATAATATATAAATATTGTATGGTTTAGCAGCGGATTACTTAGCTGCGTTCATTTTTACAAGAGCCTTATCGTAGGCCTTCTTAGCCTTGGCTGCCTGCTTGGCATCGGCTTTCTGCCATGCTTCGTAAAGGTCCCAAATCTTATTGGCCTGCACGGCAGCCTTCACCTTTTCGGTGTACTGCTTGGCTGCTGCTTCAACGGCTGCTTCTTCTTCGGCGGGTGCATAGGCATGCTTGAAGCCTTTCACCTTCTGCCAGTTGCCGCGCGTGAAGTCGGGGAATTCAACGGAAGCGCAGTTGTTGTCCATCGAGAGCGAACCAAGTTCGGCGAGGCAGCACCATTCTGCGAGGTCGTACACGTCCATGTCGAGGGGCAGGCCGTTTTGCAAGCAGTACACGAGGCGAGCGTCCATCATGTAGTCCATACCGCCGTGACCCATTTCGCGGCCAACTTCGCCGTACTTCTTGATAATGGGGCTGGTGTACTTTGCCATCAAGGCCTCGTATTCGGCCTGGGGCAGGAAGCCGTGGCTGCTGAGGTTGTCCACCTGAGGTTGCACGCCGCTTTCCTTGAGCTGGCTCTGGTCGAGGGCGATTTGTTCGGCAGGATATTTCGTGGCGTAGCCCTTAGTGCCTGTGAGTTTGAAGAGGCGGTTGTAGGGCTGCGGGGTCATCACGTTGTGCTGGATTTCCACCACTTTGCCGTCGGCGGTGCGCATGAGCGTCGTGGTGTGGTCGCCGTTGCGGTATTCCTTGCAGGGCTTGCCCGTCTTCTTCTCCACATATTCCTTACCGTGCACGCTCTTCGTGTCCATGGCAACTAGTGTGGTGAAGCGGTCGCCGCGGTGGATGTTGAGGCATTGAGCCACAGGGCCGAGGCCGTGCGTAGCGTAAACGTCGCCACGGTTCTCCATGTTGTACTTCATGCGCCAGCCCAGTTTGTCGGGGTCGTTGGCGGGGTTGCTCCAATAGTAGCCCCAGAAGTCGTCGAGGTTGTGGATGTAAGCACCTTCTGCGCGGATCACTTCGCCGAACACGCCAGCCTGCGTCATTTCAAGGGCGTTGAGTTCGTAGTAGTCGTAGCAGCAGTTTTCAAGGATCATGCAGTGCTTGCGGGTCTTTTCAGAGAGGTTAATCAAGTCCCAGCACTGTTCGAGGTTCATGGCCGAGGGCACTTCGATGGCCGTGTGCTTGCCGTTTTCGAGGGCGCACTTGGCAACGGGGAAGTGGTGATCCCAGTCGGTAGCCACATAGACGAGGTCGATGTCGGGGCGCTTGCAAAGTTCCTCGTAGCCATTCTCGCCGAAGTAGATGTCGGCAGGCGGCAGGCTTGCCTTCTTCAGATAGCCCTGGCAGGCTTCTGCGCGTGCCTTCTCATAGTCGCAAAGCGCAACGATCTGCACGCCGGGAATGTGGCAGAAACGGTTCACGGCACCGGGGCCGCGCATGCCGAGACCAACAAAGGCTACGCGAACCGTCTGGATTTTCGGGGCGGTAAGACCGAGCACATCCTTCTGTCCTGCGGGGCGTTCGGGGACTTCTGTCACGATAGTACCTTTGTTCCAATGCCACTTCGTTGAGGGCGAGAGCGACTGTGCCTGCATCGCGATGCTTGTGCCGAGCATCAGCACGGAAAGCAGCGATGACGCAATGATTTGTTTGATTTTCATGGTATTTAATTAATGAATTAAAAATGAGAATTGTTATGTTTCTTGCTTTTGCAAAAGTAATGATTTTTATACAAACAGCCAACTATGTGCTATGAAAAGTGGGAATGGAAGTTGAGGAGGCAATGAATTAGGCACATTATAATGGTGGTGTATAGAAAAACCGATTAAAGGCAGAAGCCAAACTTCCAATCCGACTCCTTCAAGGAGAATAAGATGTTTTAGTCGAAAATATCCAATCCGCCCTGCCAGTCGCTCAGCACCTTCCGGGCGCATTCATAACCCTCATCGTAGAGTGCGGAGAGCTTGCGCGTATCGCTGCCGAAGCGTCCCACTTCCATAGGGCGCTCGGGGCGGATCACCACGATTTTTCCTTCATCTTCCAACTGCTCCACGCGGTCGAGCTGGCGGCGGTAATAGGCATGGCGGTGGCTCAGCAGCACACGCAGGCGGGGAAATTCAGTGTAGATGTAATGCGGCACTTTAATGTCGTTTGCCGTGGGGCGGTAGCCTCGGTTGCGCGTCAGCACCACGATGTTGCGGCTGTGCCCCGTGGAGATGGCGCGGTCTATGGGTATTGAGTCGATAATGCCGCCGTCGAGCATCGGCGTGTGGTCCACCCATACCACGGGACACACGTAGGGCAGGCTGCTCGAAGCCTTGGCTATCTGCAACAGCCGTCCAGGGTCGCGGCGCTCGCTCAGATAGCAGGCGCGTCCCGTCAGGCAGTTGGTGGTTACCATTTCAAAGGTCATCGGATTGGCAAAGCAGGCATCGTAGTCGTAGGGCAGCACCTCGTCGGGCAGTTGCCGATAGAGGAAGTCGCGGTCGAGGATGCTGTGCTGCGTCCACAGGTAGCGAAGACCGATATACGGGTGTTCTTCGAGCATTTCTATGTTGGAGCGTCGGGCGCGTCCGCGCTGCCGGCTCACGTAGGAAAGCCCGTTGCAGGCACCCGCCGACACCGCCACTGCATATTTGAAGCGGATATCGCGGTCGAGCAGGAAGTCCAGCACGCCGCTTGTGAACACGCCGCGCATTCCGCCGCCTTCGAGCACCAATCCTATGTCAGGATGAACGTCCATGTTAGTAAACGAGTTAACGAGTAAACAAGTAGGCAAGAAGGCAAAAATCCGCTTATCTTATAAGCAAATGCCGTTAAAACCTGTGCAAATATAATGTTTTCCCAATTAAAAAGCGTAATTTTGCCATTTGAGATACTTAAATTAGTAGAACTATGCGTCCCGCAGAAGAAAAATATATCAGTCTTTTGACCGATTTCGGTTTCAAGCGCATCTTCGGCAAGAAGCCCAACAAGATGCTGCTCATCGACTTCCTCAATGCCCTTTTCGACGGCGAGCAGGTGGTCAGTGACGTGACGTACCTCAACAGCGAGCACGTGG
>JBJEAH010000243.1:0-24281 GCA_051868815.1 Alloprevotella sp. | reverse complement strand
TCTATTAATTCCCACCGTGAACATGATTATAATTTTGGGTTGACGTTTTGTCAGCTTTTGGATTTCTTTTCAGTATAAATAGTTAGTCTCATCGGTTACGTAGCCCGCTACGCTCCCTCTTCAACTTACAATTTATCCTCGAAAGAAATACAAAATCTGCCAAAGCGAATTAATAGAACCCACCTTAATGCTTTTAACCCTGCAAACTTACGAAAAAATGCTGAATACATACTATTGCCACGTGTGAAAAGCCATAAAAAAGCGAGGGGCGTGCCGTGCGGCGCGTCCCTCGTGCTATATATTATATATTGTGTGGTGCAGACAGGCTTAGAAGTTACCTGTCTCTTCCATATTGTCCCACATGCTGCCGCCAAAGGCAGGTTCTTTCTTATTGGTATCCCATTCGGTGTCGGTGGTAATAGTATTGCCTTCGGAAGAGCTGGCGCTCATCGTCAGGAGCAGGTTCTGCTCGATATGGAGACTATACATTGCCAAGGCGGGGGAAATATATGTTTTCTTCATTTGCTTTTCTGTTTTGAATGTGAATTTGGGATAATTATTTTACAAATACTTTGCGGCCGCTGCCCGTTACGTACACGCCGCGCGTGGGATAAACCACGAGGCGGCCGTTGAGGTCGTAGTAGGTTTCGGCTTTGCCGCTGTTCTCAGCATTGACATTGAAGATGCCCGTTTCTGTTCCCTCGCCGAAGGCAAATTGCAGCATGTTTGCGCCTGTGCCCTGGTTGAGCTTTTCGCCGAGGAGGTAAGCCTTATTGGCGGGTACGGTGCCCGTGCCCACTTTGTAGAAGCCCGTCACATCGCTCTTGGTGGCAAGGGCGTAGTATTCCACGTCCGTCATGCCGCTGCGCTTCACGTTTGCGCCCGTAAACTGGTTGCCGGAGAGGTCTGCTTCGGTCTCCGAACCCGTAGCGATTTCAAAGGTATATGCGCCGTCGGTATAAGTGTCGGCATCTGCCAAAGCGAGGAAGCCCGTGCCGGCGGGAATGCGGCTGCCTGCGGCAAGTTCTTCGAGGTTGATGGTCATGCCCTGCGTGCTGGCGGCCTTATAGGCTTTGAGGTTGGAGGGGATAACAACGTCTACGGGGAAGCAGAGCGAAGTCCAGAGCGTGCTCTTGATGGTCACGGGAATGCTCGTCACTTCTTTCAGGCGCGCCGTAGCGCCGCTTGTCGTATTGTTCTGAATGGCAGTTTCATATTCTCCATTAAATGCGAGATAGCCCGTAACCGTCTGGATGTTCCAACGGCTGTTGTCGCTCTGTCCGCTCACCACGGCAAAGGGATATTCCGTGCCCGTGCCCGTAGTTGCGAGGAGGCCATAGGTGTTTACATCGCCCCAGGGCACATTGGCGTTCACGTTCTTCACGGTCATGCCCGTCGAGCCGGCGGTCAGGGTATAGAGCGAGGCGATAAAGTCGGTCTGCGAAAGCGAAGCTTCTGCCACGGGCGCAACGCCCATTGCCGTGTTGCCGGTTTCGAGGCTGAACGTACCGTCGCCGCTGTTGTAGTTCATCATGGCATTGTTGAGCGTAAGCGCCTTGTTCGTCGTATTGTCGGAAGACACAAAGAAAATCTGATAATACTTATCGGCTGCCACGTAGTCTGCCAGCGTTGGATTATCCTTTGCATCGAGGCAAGCCTCAACGTTTGCCTGCGTCGGCGTAGTGCCGGCGGCTGCGGCTGTTGAGATAAGGCGGGGCGAGGTGGTTTCGCCTACGTACGTACCTTCCGTCACGGGGTTGCTGCCAAGGGCGGCAAGTTCGCTCTTGATGTCGTATAAGAAAATACGAGATGTATTGTTGGTATTACTTGTATTGTCTTTCCACGTACCGACAGCATAGGACTCCGTTATATGCGCACCGCAGCAGGACGTTCCAGTTTCGTGCTGAAGATTAAAACCTGTCTCCGTTGACGAAACATTTGGCGTAATACGAATGCGGTTGGAGTAGTTCGTTTTTGTTTCATCTTTTGCTCCGAATTGTGCTGTCGTTCTCGAATCGGTAAGGAACATATACTTCTGTGCGCCAAGGTTGTAAACATAAAATTGGTTTTCTGTACCGCTGATATGTTCAAACGTCCAATAGCTATTAGCATCAACCGAAGTCCTACTCCCGGTATACTTTGCATATCCGTCTGAAGCCGAATATGTGAAACATTGGGCTGCGGTGTTATTCGCACCTGCATAAAGTTTGTAAGCCCAACCTTCAACAATGGGGAATTCAGGTGTACAATTAACTGTAAAATTTTTATTTGTCGCAGAAACCACGAGGTTACTTGCATCTGCAAAAACAAAATCTTTATAGTAAGAAACACTGACATCTTCCAAAGTGAGCGATGTCCCAGGTGATTTAGTTACAGAGCGTGTAAAAGCATAGCCTTCGCCGCCATTATAACTGATTGTACAAGAAATATCACTCAAAGAAACTGCTTCAAAAGTGAAAGCGCTTCCTTGGTCATTTGTCGCAAGATCACTATACCAATATGCCAAGCAATTATAAACGTTGGTCAAAGTAGAATTACCATGTTGCGTCCAATAGGCATTCGATGAACCATGGTCTTTGACATTCCACCATTTTGCTGATCCGGAACTATAAGAACTTGCAGTAATATCAAACTTGGTAGTAAAATCCGACGTTGTTGCGCTTGGATCTGCCAGCTGTGCATAAACAGACCCTTCGTCAGTCCCGTTGGCTGTCATCTCCAAAATTTTTCCCGTTGCGTAGTTATAAAAGCTGTAGCCATTTATTTCGTCTCCCACAATGCACCAATAACCATCTTCGCCCGGATCATTGCTGTCATCCAACCTAAGGTGCGTTGTATTTTCTTTAAGATAAGAACTACTTAAATAGTTATCCTTACCGTTCTTAATCTTATACCAATGAGTATTATCAGCCCAACCTTCGCCAGTTGGAGCATCCGAAATAGATATAATATCTGTCAGATTTGTTTCAGGCCCATATACTTCGAACTCATACATTATAAGCCACTTATTGCTCTCTTCTGTAATTATCATTCTCAAATATTTAGCTGTCGGAGCATCCGTGAAGTTATAAGAATATACACCACTTGTTATGTTGGAACTTGTAAACTCAACGGCTCTTGTCCAATCAGTGCCGTTCGTTGAGTATTCTATTGCCGCATTTTGTGCCTGGTCACTACTACTATCAAAACGTAATGTCACTGATTCCAAAACGCTCAAATCCGCCAGTTCTATCTTAATATAGTTACCCGACGCTTGATTTGAACTTGACCAATAGCGTGTTGACGTGTTTCCGTCTTTTACATTTGATATAGAACCTGAATAAGCAGCCCATTCTGTGCCGTCTGATTTGTAGGCTGAGGCACTTGAAATCGTCAGCTTCTCGCCTGCTTGCGCAGTTTGCACGGACAGCAGCGACAGCATTGCCGCCAGCAATCCAATAAGAAATGTAGAATGTTTCATTAGAGTTGTTATTTAAGATGTTAATAATGTTGTTGATGTCAATGTAGCGAATGCGCCCATGCGTGCGCAAGGAAAGATTTTAATGTTTAGGAAAAAAGGAAAGAGTATTCTCACGAACCCTCTTTCCCAAAATCATTACTATAAAATTAACTATTAGCTTCAATATAGATCATGTTGCACGTTTGGCATATTAAAACGCGACCTTGATAATTCAGCGAGTTGGCGGACTAAGGAATAACTCCTGCCTTTGCCCGGTGTCTTAACAAAAAATTCGGTTTCTTTTCTGCCTCTGCGGTGCAAATTTAATTCATTTACGCCAATTTATAATTTAATATAATTTACTTTCTTTTGGTCGTTATGTATTTTTAAATTTTACCCCCCCCTATTTTGCAAAGTAGAGTTTTCATTATAAGCATCAAATTGGCAAATATTTCGTTTGAAATGGCTGCGAGCAAGGAATAAAAAGGCAGCAAAAGGGAGAAGGTTGGCGCGCCAAAGAGAGATTTTTTTCGGAAGAAGCGGACAGCCGGCACTATCTCGGAACTATTTTTCCCTTCCTCCTTGATATTTTCTCTTATCTCCTTAAAAGTTTTCACTATCTGCGCAGAAAAAGTTTGTTACAAAGTTTGTAACGCTTGTTACAAAGTTTCTAACACATGTTACAAAGTTTGTAATACATGTTACAAACTTTGTAACAAAAACTTTCTTATAGGATAGGAAAAAATATCGGCAAGAAAATAAAAATTGTCTGCGCAGAGCGGGAAAAATATCTCGGGGAAACTTGCTACGCGCACGGCAGGAACTCGCTACGGTCAAGGCAGATAATCGCAACGCACTCAGCAGATAATGAAAACAGGCACGGCGGGGGAAAAGACTGGCTGCCGTGACACTTATGCCAAAAAGGCAACTTTCTGCGCAAAAAGTGTTCTTCGCCATAATTTTCCTATATCTAATTTTGCAACAAAAATGTAACACGCAACCTTTCACACGGGCGCACACACGCGCCCACGCTCAAAATGAAGACAATCAGAAGGCTTATTATGACGGGGACGGCCATCGGCATCGCGCTGCTGCTCACGCGGTGCAGCGTCATAGATTATCACCCCTACGACACGCGCCTCGACGGCGCGACAGACATCAACGCACGCAACTTGGCGCGTATTGAGGCAAACCTTGCCGGGCGCACGAGCCTGCGCTTCGTGCTTATCAGCGACACGCAGCGGTGGTACGACGAAACGCATGCCTGCGTTGATGCCATCAACGCGCGGGGCGACGTGGATTTCGTGGTGCACTGCGGCGATCTCACGGACTTCGGCGTGACGAAAGAGTTTGAATGGATGCGCGACGAGTTGGAACGCCTGCGCGTGCCGTACGTATGCCTGCTCGGAAACCACGATTGCCTCGGCACGGGCGCGGACGTGTTCCGCAAGATGTTTGGCGTGCCGGACTTCTCGTTCAACGCCGGCGACACGCACTTTCTCTGCCTCAACACCAACGCCTTCGAGTACGACTACTCCGTGGCTGTGCCCGATTTCAACTTTATAAAAAACGACCTCGCCGCGCTGCCCTCCACGGTGCGCCGCACCATCGTGGCGATGCACGCACAACCCACGTCGGAACAGTTTAATAATAATGTGTCGGAAATATTCGAGGAAAAAATCACGCAGTTTCCCGGCCTCGCCTTCTGCATGTGCGGGCACGGCCACCATACGCAGGTGAACGACCTCTACGGTGACGGCGTGCTTTATTACGAATGCGGCAGCGCGAAGTTCAGAGAATACGTAGTGTTTACCCTTAACGCAGACGGAGGATACAGTTATGAAGTGGTTGAATATTAGTCTCGTGGCCTTGCTTACGGTCCTGCCCGCAAAGGGTGCGGGTGCGGAAATCCTCACTGGCGAGACGGAGCCGCCAGTCTCCGCGCTGCCCGCCGACAGCCTGCCGCCCGACACGGCCTTTCTCGCCAAAGGGAAGCGCAAGCGCTATGGGCGCGAATACTATGAGCGCACACTCGAGAAGCGGCGTCAGCGATGGGCGAAACTGATCCCCAACCAGTTCACCTTCCAATACGCCGGAAGCATCGGCCTCGCCAGCGTGGGGTTCGGCTGGCACTACGGCAAGCGCGACTCCTGGGAGACAGACGTGCTCTTCGGCTTTGTGCCGAAATACAACTCGGAGTGTGCCAAACTCACCGCCACGATTAAGGAACGCTATGTGCCGTTTCACTTGCCCGTGAGTAGCCGATGGGTAATCGAGCCATTGCAGACGGGCATCTATTTCAACACGATATCGGGCGAGGACTTCTGGCGCAAGCAGCCGGACAAGTATCCTAAAAACTATTATGGCTTTTCCACGCGCGTGCGTATCGGCATCTGGCTCGGCGGTCGCGTGCGCTACAATATCCCGAGCCGTATCCGCCGCCGCGCCAAGGCGGTCACGGCATTCTACGAACTGGGCACGTCCGACCTTTACATCATCTCGTCGATCCCCAACAAGCGCGTGAAACCCGGCGACGTGCTCTCGCTGGCATTAGGCTTGAAGTTCGATATTTTTTGAAAGATAAGAGAATTCAATGAGTTTTAGATAAAAACCATTAAAAACATCTTGCTTCGTTTGAAGCCCAAGGGCACGCCGCTGGCATTAATGCCGAGCCTGCGACCCTATCGGCTCGCGCTCGCCCTTTATGCCAGCGGCTGCGGTCGGTGCCCGCCCGCTTCAAACGCAGCAAGGGAAAAAACAAGGAAAAACCCGTGAGACCTTGTATTTTAACCCAAGCATGGATTGACTATTTCATTGGTAAAGGGTTTTTCCTTGTTTTTTTCTTGTTCTGTGTGGGGCGGGAGGGAACCGACCGCCGCCTTATCGGATTAAGCGCAGGACGAAATGGCGTGCAAGCGAGAGTAATCAAGTTTACTTGAATTGCCGAGTGCAGCCGACATTATGAAAAGTCGGCAGACTTTCAGTCTTGCGTTTAATCCGATAAGGCAAGCCGATAGGGCCACACAGAACAAGCGGTTTTTATGGTTTTTATCAAAATATCCGAAGGCAGCAGAACGTCTTTCGTAGCAAAATCCCACATTTACATAATGTCGGCGGCACTCGGCAAAGCGCGAAGGAGTCGGCTTTGCACTCGTTGGCACGCCATTTTTCACTTTCAAAAAAATTTTCTTACTTTGTAATTAACAAAACAGTTAAACAACTATGTCAAATGTAAGCAACAAGAACGAACTATCTTATAGCGAACAGGTTGAGATGTTCAAGGAACTGATTTTCGGAAAGGCGGCAAAAGATGATTTTGAACCGAAAAAGGGCGTTTTTCACACGAAAAGCCCTATTTCAACCGTAGAAAAACAGGTTGATATTACCAATAAAGTGGAACAAAGCACGCCTAACACCTCTGTTGGCAGCGCAAAAGAGGAACTGTCTACCGACCAACTCATCTTGAAAGCCGCCGAAGAGGTGTTCGTACGGGAGGGCTTTGCCGGTGCCACCACTTCTGCCATTGCCAAGGCCGCAGGAGTGACGCACGCCATGCTGCACTATTATTTCAACACCAAGGAAAACCTTTTCAAACACATCTTCCAGCAGAAGATTGCAGAGCTTTCCGCTTCGCTCATCGATGCCTTCGGCGGCGACGACCTGCCCTTCGCCGAGCGCATCGTAAACGGAGCGCAAAGGCATTTTGACTTCCTGAAGCAAAATCCCGAGCTGCCTACGTTTGTGGTGCGCGACATCGTGGGGCATCCCGGACGAACGAAACTCATACAAGGCTACATCAAGGACTTTATGGGCAACGCGGTAGCCTCAATGCAGGAACAGGCCGACGAACTGGCGCGGCGCGGCGAACTGGCGAAGATAAAAATCCCAGACCTTTTCCTCAACATAGCCTCGCTCAACGTGTTTGCCTTTCTCATTCTGCCGGCGGCCGAGGCTTTGAAATACGTCTACGACACTACGCGCGAGCAGTTTCTCGAGCAACGCAAACAGGAGATTGCCGAAATGCTGCGCCGCAGGCTAAAACCGTAACAGGGCCCATTACCGACCATACAATATTATATATATACGCACAATGAAACGATCCATTCTTATCACGCTCCTCTCTACCCTGTGCTCCTTCGGGCAAGCACAGACGCTGACTTTGGAAGGATGCTACGAGCTGGCACGCGCCAACTACCCGCAGGTGCGCCGCCTGCAACTCATAGAACGCACCCGCGCCTGCAACCTCGACAATGCGGCAAAAGGCTGGCTGCCGCAGCTCTCGCTGTCGGGCAAGGCGCAGCTGCAAAGCGACGTGACGAAACTACCCATCGACTTGCGGCAGCTGGGACTGGGCAACATCAGTATCCCCACGCCCGACAAGGACCAATACGCCCTCAGCCTCGACCTCAAGCAAACCATCTACGACGGCGGTGTCATTCGCAGCAGCAAGAACCTCGCGGGGAAGCAGGCCGACGTGGAGCGCGAGCAGACGGAAGTAAGTCTCTACGGGCTGCGCGAGCGGGTGAACGAATTTTATTTCAGCATCCTGCTTTTGGACGAAAAACTCCGCCTCCACCATTATTATATGGACAACCTGCGCCTGGCTGCCGAGCGCATCGCCACCTGTGTGCAGCACGGCACGGCGGTGGAAAGCGACGCGTGGGCGGTGGAGGCGGAGCAAGCCTCAGCAGAGCGCACGCAGGTGGAACTGAAAGGCATGAGGGCGGCTTACGTGCAGATGCTCTCGCTGCTCATCGGCAAGGAGTTGGGCGCTGAGACGGAACTGGTGCGCCCGACCGCCGACTTTGCCGAGACCATGGGCAACAACCGCCCGGAACTCTCGCTCTTCCGCGCCCAAGAGGCGCACATCGATGCGCGGCAGAAGCAACTCGACACGGCGTTGCGCCCCAAACTCGGCCTTTTCGCCTCGGGCAGTTACGGCAGGCCGGGCCTCAACCTCTTTGAGCGCGACTTCAACTTCTACGGCGTGATTGGCGCACGCCTCACGTGGAACTTCTCGCAGCTTTACACGCGCCGCTCCGACCGCCGCCTGCTGGACATTCAGCGCGAAACGGTGGCGGCCGACCGCGAAACGTTTCAGCTGAACAACGACCTCGATGCCGCCAACCACCGCAGCGCAATCAAGCGGATTTCTGACCAAATCACTTACGACGACCGCATTATCCGCCTCCGCGCCGACCTCACAAAGGCACGCGCCGACAAATTGCAACTCGGCACGGCCACGGCAACCGACCTGATGCGCGATATGAACGACGAACAGGCGGCAAGGCTCGACAAAGCCTACCACGAACTGCAACTCCTGCAAGCCGTGTACAGATTGAAATATACCAAGAATCAATAAAGTATTTAGTAAACAAGCTTACAAGTAAACGAGTTAAGTTGAAACGACAACATTGACAACAAAAGACAACTCCGAGCCTGACAATTTTGCGCTAATTATGACGACAACTTAGACAACTGGGCGTATTTTATACGCCCTCCTCGCACGCCGGAGGACAACTGAAGGTTGTCCAAAAAGTTGTCCCAGTTGTCGTCAAAACAAAACGGGTACACAGGAAACAAGTTGTCAAAAGTTGTCTAAGTTGTCGCAAATAAAATTTAGCCTACTCGTTTACTCGTCCACTCAAACACCTATAAAATCTTTCAAGCAATGAATACCAAAACCTTATCTGTAATTCTGTGCTCCGCACTCCTGACCGCCTGTTCGGGCAATAAGGACGGGCACGATGCCTCGGGCATATTTGAAACCACAGAAACCGTAGTATCGGCACGCACCTCCGGCCTGCTCACCGCCTTCGACGTAGAAGAAGGCAAGGACCTGCAAAGCGGGGCAAAGGTGGGCTGCGTAGACACCGCGCTGCTCAGCCTGCGCCGCAACGAGTTGAAAGCCTCTGCGGGCAGTGCGGCAGGCAGCGTGCTCAACGTAAGCCGGCAGTCAGCCGACCTGCGCCGCCAAATCGAGAACGCGCGGCAGGAACTCGCGCGGGCGCAGCAACTGGTCGCCGCAAAAGCAGGCACGCAGCAACAGGCCGACCATTGGCAAAACCAACTGAACGTACTGACCAGCCAGCTCGCCGCCACGGAAGAGAAGATTGCCGCGTCGAACAAGAGTGCCACGGAGCGCGAACGCTCTATCCTCGCCCAGCTGGCGCAGGTGGAAGAACAGATTGCCCAAAGCCATATCATCGCCCCCACAGGCGGCACGGTTTTAGAGAAATATGCCGAACCGGGAGAATATGTCACGCCCGGGCGGCCGCTATTCAAGATTGCCGATTTGCAGCAGATGAAACTGCGGGCTTACGTCACGGCGGAGCAATTCGCAAAGCTGAAAATCGGGCAAAAGGTGCACGTGGTGTCAGACTGCGGCGGCGACACGGAGCGCAGTTACGAAGGGCGCGTGCAATGGATTTCAGACAAAGCGGAGTTCACGCCGAAAACCATTCAGACAAAAGACGAGCGTGCCAACTTGGTGTACGCCGTGAAGATTGCCGTGACAAACGACGGTTTCATCAAGCGCGGAATGTATGGCGACGTTGATTTCTGAAACTTTGGCACTCGAAGCCGCCAGCGTGAGCAAGCGTTTCGGCAAAGTCGAGGCGCTGCGTGGCATTGACTTAAAGGTGCGGCAGGGAGAAATATTCGGCCTCATCGGTCCCGACGGCGCAGGCAAGACCACGCTCTTCCGCCTCATCGCCTCCCTGCTGCTGCCCACTGCGGGGAAGTTGCGGCTGTGCGGCATCAACGTGGAAAGCGGTTACCGCAAGGTGCGCCGCATCATCGGCTACATGCCCGGCCGCTTCTCGCTCTATGCCGACCTCACGGTGGAGGAAAACCTGAAATTCTTTGCCTCGACCTTCGGCACCACGCTTGAAGCAAACCGGCATCTCGTAGAAGATATCTATTGCCAGATAGCACGCTTCAAAGACCGCCGCGCCGGTGCGCTGTCGGGCGGTATGAAGCAAAAACTCGCACTCTGCTGCGCCCTGATCCACAAGCCGCAGGTGCTGCTGCTCGACGAGCCGACCACGGGCGTCGACCCCGTGAGCCGCAAAGAGTTTTGGGACATGCTGCACAAGCTGCGCAGCGAGGGCGGTCTCACCATCATTGTCTCAACGCCCTATATGGACGAAGCAAACTGCTGCGACCGCATCGCGCTGATGAACGAAGGGCGCGTGCTGCTCACCGACACGCCGCAAGGCATCGTCAGCGCCTGTCCCGACACGTTCGTCGCAGTGAGCGGCAGCAACATGCACGGCCTGCTGCGCGATGTGCGCACCCTGCCCGGCGTGAAATCGGCGTTCGCCTTCGGCCGCACGCACCACGTTAGCATCAGTACCGACACCGATGCCGCCGCCGTGCAGCAAGCCTTGCGCCGCCTCGGGTATGCAGATGCCGTGGCGGAGACCGTCGAGCCAGACATCGAAGACTGCTTCATGGTTCTCTCTGCAAATTGATTTTTTTCTATGAAAAGATTTTATAGAGCCTACCTGTTGGTTGAAATATTTAATGGGTTTGTGATAAAAACCCGTAAAAACCGCTTGCTTCGTTTGAAGCCCCTTGGGCTACGCCGCTGGTCTTAACGCCGAGCCTGCGAGCCTAATCGGCTCGCGCTCGCCCTTAATCCCTGCGGCTGCGGTCGGTTCCCGCCCGCTTCAAACGCCGCAAGGGAAAAACCATTAAAAACACGTGAGACCTTGATGTTGCCTCAAAAGCAATAAGTAGGTTTCCCGTTGAAAACGGTTTTTACCGGTTTTTCCCTTGTTCTGTGTGGGGCGGGCGGGAACCGACCGCAGCCTTATCGGAAAAGCGCGAGACGGAAGCCGATTGGCTTCCAGGCTCGAGGCTTATCCGATAAGGCGAGCGATAGCCCACAAAGAACAAGTTGTTTTTCTGGTTTTTATCTTAATCCAACCAACGCGTAGAGTCGATATAATTCAATCGAATATATAGTATCTATCTTTCACAAATCCCCTCACGATTATGCCCTTCCCCGACAGCAACACCGTTATCCTTGTTGACCGCCTCACGAAACGCTTCGGCAACTTCACCGCCGTTGACGACATCAGTTTCGAGGTGCGGCGCGGCGAAATCTTCGGCTTTCTCGGCGCAAACGGCGCGGGCAAGACAACGGCGATGAAAATACTCTGCGGCCTCTCCGCGCCGACCAGCGGACGCGCCGTAGTGGCAGGCTTTGACGTGGCTGAGCAGCCCGAAGCCGTGAAAAGGCACATCGGCTACATGAGCCAGCGCTTCGCCCTCTACGAAGACCTCACCGTGGGCGAAAACCTGCGCCTCTTCGGCGGCATCTACGGCATGGGCACGCACGACATCGGGCAAAAGACGCGCACACTGCTCGGCGAACTCGGGTTCGAGAACGAACGCCACACGCTCGTAGAGCGCCTGCCCTTGGGCTGGAAGCAAAAACTGGCCTTCTCGCTCAGCATCTTCCACACGCCCGAAATCGTATTTCTCGACGAGCCGACCGGCGGCGTTGACCCCGCCACGCGCCGCCGCTTCTGGGAACTCATCTACCAAGCCGCCGACAGCGGCATCACCGTGTTCGTGACCACGCACTATATGGACGAGGCAGAATACTGCGACCGAGTGAGCATCATGGTAGACGGGCAAATCCGCGCCCTCGACACGCCGGCCGCCCTGCGCTCACAATACGGCGGCGCAAGCATGTACGACGTTTTCCACACTTTGGCACGCACAGCAATCAGAAGTTAGTTATGCAGCAGTTCCTTTCTTTCGTACATAAAGAGTTTTTACAGATATTCCGCGACAGCCGCACGGTGCTCATTCTCCTCGTGATGCCCATCGTGCTGATTGTGCTCTTCGGCTACGCCGTCACCACCGAGGTGCGGGGCACGGCGGTGGTGATCGTGGACGAAGGCGGCGATGCCTGCGTGCCGCGCTGGCAAGAGGCGTTCAACGCCAACCGCTATTTCTCGGTGGTAAAAATAACACGCACGGCGGGCGAAGCAGAAGAGCTCTTCCGCAGCGGCAAGGCCGACATGGCCATCGTGGTGGAAAACGGATTTTCCGACCGCCTGCGCCGCAGCGGCGGCGGGGTGGTGCAACTGCTCGCCGATGGGTCGGAGCCCAACCAGGCCTCCGTGCGCACCGCCTACGCAGCCAGTCTGCTCAAAGACCTGCTCGCGAGTTCCGGCGCGGCACCGGCGCAAACCGTATCGGCAACTGCGCCCACACGATATGCCGTGATCCCCTGCGTGCGCCTGCTCTACAACCCCGCGCAAAAGAGCGAATACAACTTCGTGCCCGGCGTGATGGGCTTGATATTGATGCTTATCTGTGCCATGATGACGAGCATCAGCATCGTGCGCGAAAAGGAACTCGGCACCATGGAGGTGCTCCTTGCCTCGCCGCTGCCGCCCTTGGCCATCGTGTGCGCCAAACTCATGCCCTACCTCGTCATCTCCATTGTGAACCTTCTCACCATCCTCGCGCTCTCCACATTTCTCTTGGGCGTGCCGATGGCAGGCAGCCTCACGGTGTTCCTCGGCATTTCGCTGCTCTACATCTTCGTGTGCCTGCTGCTCGGCCTGCTCGTGTCCACCTTCGTAGCCACGCAACTGGCGGCCATGCTCATTTCCCTGCTGCTCATCGTGCCCTCGCTCTACTTCTCGGGGCTGGCATTCCCGCTGGAATCGATGCCCACGGTGTTGCAATACTTTTCGGGCATCGTGCCGGCGCGGTGGTTCGTCGAGGCGGCGCGCAAGTTGATGATACAGGGCGTTGCGCCCTCGTTCGTAGTGCGCGAAACGCTGATCCTCGCCCTCATGGCGGCGGTGCTGCTGGTGCTCTCGCTGGTGAAATTCAAAAGAAGATTGGAATAAAAGATGAAAAAGGACACATATAATAATATAGGGTGCCGGCTGGGGCTGAATGCCTTTCGCTTCCTGATAGAAAAAGAGTTCCGGCAGATGTTCCGCAACACGCTCCTGCCGCGCGTGTTCGTGATGCTGCCCGTGGTGCTCACGCTCGTGGTGCCGCTCGTGGCCACGCAGGAAGTAAACCGCCTGAACTTCTGCGTCATCGACAACGACCGCTCCGCGCTCTCGCAGCGCTTGGTGGAAAAGGTGGCGGCAACTAATTGCTTCTCCCTCGCCGGCACGGCGGCGGACGACGCGGCGGCAATGGCATTGATAGAAAGCGGACAGGCCGACGTAATTCTTGAAATACGGCGCGACTTCGCCCGCAACCTGCGGCGCGACGGACATGCCGACATCGGCGTGCGCGGCAATGCCGTGAACGGCATAAAAGGCATGCTCGGCGCAAACTATCTCTCGCAAATCGCCACGGCTTTCGCCGAAGAACTCACCGCCGAAGCCGGCGGCACAGCCAAGGCGCGGGAGGGCGCAAAAGTCAGCGAGCGGTATCTCTACAATGCCACGCTCGACTACAAACGCTACATGATTCCCGCCCTCATCGGCATGCTCCTCATTCTCACCGTGGGTTTTCTCCCCGCGCTCAACATCGTGCTCGAAAAGGAGCACGGCACGATTGAGCAGATGAACGTGACGCCCGTGGGCAAGTTTCCCTTTATATTTTCCAAACTCCTGCCCTATTGGGCGATAGGCATCGTGCTGATGTTCTACTCCCTGGCGTTGGTGCGCCTTGTCTACGGGTTCGCGCCGGTGGGCAGCGTGTGGCTGTTGCTGCTGCTGTCGATGCTCTTCTGCGTGGTGATGTCTTCGTTCGGCCTGATTATCTCCAACTATTCTACCAGCACGCGGCAGGCCGCGCTCACGATGTTCTTCTTCCTTGTGATATTCATTCTGATGTCGGGCTTGCTCACCCCCGTGCGCAGTATGCCCGACTGGGCGCAGAAGCTCTCGCTCGCCAATCCCCTGCGCTATTTCGTGGAGGCTTCGCGCATGATTTTCCTCAAAGGCAGCCGCCTCGCCGACCTCCTGCCCCACTTCGCCGCCCTCCTTGCCGCCGGCGCACTGCTCGGGCTATGGGCTGTGGGGAGTTACAGGAAGAGATAAGGGTTTTATTTCCCAATTATCCGGCGCACACCAATCAAGAAAAACCGATTGACGTGCGCCGGATTATTTTTTCCTATAAAAAAAACGCTGAAATCTTTTGGCGTTTCAATTTTCTGCCTTACTTTTGCGGTGTCATAGTACACTATTACACTAAAACAAGACCCGCGAAACTCCATACCGGTCACGCAGCGGAGCGGGCCAAACCAAAATTTGAAAGTCATGTTATCATTCAGCAACGTATCATTCACCTACGGCCGTCGGGGCAAGGAAGTGCTCAGCGGCCTCAGCCTCAATTTTGAGGAAAACGGCATTTATGGAATTTTGGGCAAGAACGGCACGGGCAAGTCCACGATGCTCTATCTTGCCGCCGGACTGCTGCGCCCCAAAAGCGGCAGCGTGACAGCCGAGGGCGTACCCACGAAAAGCCGCCGCCCGGAAACGCTGCGCGAGATATTTCTCGTGCCCGAGGAGTTCGACCTTCCCGAAGTGTCGCTGCGCACCTACGTGCAACTCAATGCGCCCTTCTATCCCTCTTTCCGCGAGGACATTCTCGCGCGCTGCCTGAACAGTTTCGAGTTGGCGGACGACCTCAACATCGGCCGCCTCTCTATGGGACAGAAAAAGAAGGTGTACATCAGCTTCGCCCTCGCAGCCGGCACGAAGTACCTCCTCATGGACGAGCCGACCAACGGGCTGGACATTCCCTCCAAGAAGGTGTTTCGCGAGGTGATTGCCCGCGAGATGTCGGAGGAGCGCGTGATGATTATCTCCACGCACCAGGTGCGCGATGTGGAGCAACTCATCGACCACGTGGTCATCGTAAGCGAGGGCACGGTGCTGCTCAACGCCACGACGGCGGAAATCGGCAGCCGCCTGCGTTTCGAGCAGCGTCCCATTGGTTCCGACCTCTCCGACGCGCTCTTCATGCAGCAGACGATGCGCGGCATCGAGCTCATTTGCCCCAACAGCGGCGACAACGAAACGCCCATCGACCTCGAGCTCCTCTTTAATGCCTTGCAGGCAGTGCCGGCTGAGAGGCTGATGGGAGAAAATGGCAATAAGAAATAACAAACCCTCAAAACAATTCCGATTATGAAAAACTTTGATTGCAAAAGATATTGGCTCGTCCTCAAGCAAAACGTCATTCAGGGACGCAAACGCTTCCTTACCTCCTACGCCGGCATATTCCTCGGCTTGTTCCTCGCCTTTATGGCCGTAAGTATCGGCACACGCTTTAATCCGTTGCAGGATTATACGCAAAACGGCGCGGCCATCACGTTCGGCGTGTTCATGCTGGGCTGCCTGGTTTTCGGTAGCGCGGTCTTGGGCCACCTCGACACCAAGACCGCCCGTATCACCGCCCTGATGCTGCCCGCCACCAACCTGGAGAAATTCCTTGTGCGCCTCACGCTCTGCCTGCCCGTCTACTGGGTACTCTACGTCCCCGTGTTCCTCGCGGCCGACGCGGCGCAGATGCTCACGACCGAAGTGATTGGCGGTCACGGGCAGTGGATTGCACCCGTGCTGTGGCAGGAACTGACATACATCGGCGATTACATCGGCAATACGACTGCGCACCCCGGCGAAAAAGCCTTTTACGTGCTGTGGAATCTTATCGCCACTTACGTATTCACCTACTCAATTTATATTTTCGGCAGCGCCGTGTTCCGCAAGCGGGCGTTCATTCTCACGAGCGTTATACTTTTCGTTGCGAATATCCTGAGCGGCTACATGATGCTCAGCGTCGGCACGCGCGAGTTTCAATCAAAGATGGGCGCTGACGCTTTGAGCATTTTCTTCATCGTTCTGATGTTTGCCGGCGCGGCAGGCCTCGTATTTGCTACCTACAAACTCTTCTGCCGCATACAAGTTGTTGTACCTAAACTTTTTGGAAAATGACATTTACCGGCTCCGAACCTATATTCGTACAGATAGCCGAGAGGCTTTCCGACGAGATCCTGGCAGGCAACTACGCTGAAGGCGAGCGTGTGCCGAGCGTGCGCGAATATTCCGTGCTGCTCGAGGTAAACGTCAACACCACGGTGAAAGCCTACGACCTGCTCTCTTCGCGCGGCGTGCTCCACATGAAGCGTGGCATGGGCTATTTCGTGAGCGAAGGGGCAGCGCAGCATATCCTCGAAGAACGCCGCGATGAACTTTTGCAGAAAAAAATTCCCGAACTCGTGAAGCAAATGCAACTTTTGCGCGTCAAAGTATCAGACGTGGCGGAAGCGATGCGCCGATGCGGGGCGAAATAATGACTATTCAGGTTTGCGCCCCTCTTGTTACCGCCCATGGCATATTATATATTAAAACGATTTTATTTTTTGCGACAACATAGACAATAAGAGACAACTCCGAGTCTGACAATTTTGCGCTTCATATGACGACAACATAGACAACGGGGCGTATTTTATACGCCCGCCTCGCATGCGCTGGAAGACAACTGTAAGTTGTCAAAAGTTGTCCCAGTTGTCGTCACAATAAATGGCAACCAAAAGTTACAAACAATGTTGTCAAAAGTTGTCTAAGTTGTCGTAAATAAAACACACATTAATCTTATCCCCATGAACTTATTTTTGAAAAGACTCCCGGCACTCTGCCTCCTGCTTCTCCCGGCGGCAACAGCCTTTGCCCAAAAGACGGGCGGCGGCACAGTGGCCGACACAAAGAACCAAACTATACCCTTTGCCAACATCGTGCTCCTCGCCAAGACCGACTCCGCCGTCATCACCGGCGTTATGGCCAAAGAAGACGGCACCTTCAGCATCAGCCTGCCCGAAAAGCCGTGCCTCGTGCGCCTCAGTTCCCTCGGCTACCGCACGCTCACGCTGCCCGCCGACACGCTGCTGCGCCGCCCCCGCCTGCTGCTCGAAAACACCGACTCCCTGCTGGGCGAAGCCGTGGTGTCGGCACGCCGCCCCATCTCCCGCCTCGAAGCCGGCGCTATCGTCACCACGGTAGAGAACACTGTGCTCTCCAAGTCGGGCAACGCCAAGGACCTGCTTGCCCGCGTGCCCGGACTGAACAGGAACAGCGACGACAACATCGAGGTGCTCGGCAAGGGCACGCCGCTCTTCTACATCAACGGGCGCGAGATGCGCGACCCTAAGGAACTGGAACGCCTGCGCTCGGAGGACATCAAGAGCGTCGAGGTGATCCAAAACCCCGGGGCACGCTACGACTCGAGCATCAGCGCGGTGGTACGCATCCGCACCGTGAAACGCACCGGCGACGGCTTCGGCGTGGACGCCACCGCCAATTTCTATCAGGCTTTCTACCCCAAAGAGTCCGGCCAGCTCAATATGCGCTATCGCCATAAAGGTCTGGAACTCTTCGCCGAAGGGAATTTCACGCAGTGGAAAACGAAATCGACCTCCGAGACGCAACAAACGATTTTCAGCGACCACACGTGGCAGCAGGACTTCACGCAGCGCATCACCTTCGACTATAAGCGCGTGAACGCTACCGCCGGTTTCAACCTTGACCTCAAAGGCGAAAGCTCGCTCGGCATGCGCTACGCCTACGACCGCCAGTTGCCCTTCAAGGCCTCGGGCAGTCTGAACAGCCAGGTCTTCGAGGACGGGATGCCGAGCGACGTGCTGCGCTCTGAAATCTCCACAAACCACGAGGCAGAGCCCACACACCAGCTCAATGCCTACTACTACGGCAAATTTGGCAAGCAGGAGCTCAACATCGACGCCGACTTCTACATGCAGCGCGCCAACCAGTCGCAGACGAGCGACGAGCAGAGCCAAAATGCCGACGACCGCACGGTCGATACCGACAACCCCATCAAGAGCGTGACTGGCGCGGCAAAAATCCACTACGGCGTGCCCCTCGGCGGCGGCAAGCTGGGCGTGGGCGTACAGGCGAGCCTCACCGACCGCACGGACGACTACATCGTGAAAAACGCCACGGAGCAGACCGCCGCGTGGGGCGTGCAAAGTTCCAGCACGGAACTGCGCCAGCAGGCCGTGGCCGGCTATGCGGAATACAGCCGCAACATCAAGAAGTGGAACTTCTCGGCAGGCTTGCGCTTCGAGCACGTGGCGTTCGACTACTTCGCCAACAACGTGAAGCAGCCCGGCCAGTGCCGTACCTACGACAATCTCTTCCCAAAACTGAGCCTGGCCGGCCCGATAGGTAAAACGCAGCTCATGCTTTCGTACAGTTCCACCACCAAGCGTCCGTCTTACGGCGACCTGTCTAACAACGTGACCTATGCCAACCGCTACGTGATGCAGGGCGGCAATCCCTATCTGCGCCCCTCGTTCACGCACAGCGTTACGGCGGTTTCGGTATGGAAGTTCCTGCAAGGGAGTGTCACGTTCCAGCAGGTGAAAGACGAAGTCATCATGTGGGCGGAACGCGTGCCGGGCAACAACTCTGCGGTGAAGATTTCCAACATCAACAAGTCCTTCCCCACGCTGAGCGTCTCCGTTTCGGCCTCGCCCGTCATCAAGAAAATATGGCACCCGACGTGGACGCTCTTCCTCATGAAGCAATGGTTTGAGATGTCGATGGACGGAGTGGGCACGGTGAAGTCGAAAACCCCGAAGTTCAACGCCTCATGGAACAACAGCTTCGAATTGCCGCGAAAGTACACCGTGATGCTCGACATGACCTACTCTGCCGCAGGCGACTATCAGAATGCCCGCCTGCACCGCCGCGACCTCCTCTACCTGAATCTCGCCCTGCGCAAGTCGTGGTTCAAGGACCAGCTTTCGCTCACCGTGCGCGGCTACAATCTGCTCAATAAAAACAAATGGGACAATACCATTTACACCAGCCTCACGCAAATGCGCATGGTCAATGTCGGCGAAGGCCGCATGCTTGGCGTAACCCTGCAATGGCGCTTCAACGCCTCGCGCAGCCGCTATCGCGGACAGGGCGCGGGCAGCGGCGAAGTGGAACGCCTCGCCTCAAGCAGCCAAAAGCAATAACCCCAATCATAAACCTTTATATTAAACAGCAAGCTCCGCAGCGCACACCCGGCGCTACGGAGCTTTTTCTATTGCATCACACGGCTGGCAAAGCCGGCGGTCACAACCAGTGAAGAAGGAAAGCCCAATCCCTCAAATAGACTATAACGCCGCTTTTCCTTCCGAGACCTTTATAACCCTAATGCTCACCTCATACAGCAGATAGAGGGGCAAAGACACCAGAAGCAGCGTCATCAAGTCGGGCGGCGTGATGACAGCCGCCACTATCATGATTACGAGGAAGGCATGCTTGCGGTATTGCTTCAGCATTTCCGCCGTCACGATGCCCATTTTTCCAAGAAAGAACGCCAGCACAGGCAACTGGAACACCACGCCCATCAGGAGCGTCAGCGTTGTGAATGTAGAGATATAAGAGTCGAGCGTGATGGTGCTGTGTATTCTCTCCGCCACTTGGTACGTTCCCAAGAATCTGAACGAGATGGGGAATATCACGTAATAGCTCATCAGCACCCCGATAATGAATAGCACGTACACCACTGCCACCACTCTTAGTGAATACCGCCTTTCGTGCTCATAAAGTGCCGGAGAGATGAAGCGCAACAATTCGTACACGATATACGGCGATGCTCCCAGCAGCCCGAGATACACAGAGGTCGTGATGTGTGTCATGAACTGACTGGACAGGTCGGTGGCAATCAGGTCCACGCTGAAAGTTCCCAAATGGAAATCGAAACCTGCCGCCTGCGCCGCCTGCTCAATCCATCTGTATGTCGCGAACTGCCGCTCACTCGGCGCGAGCAACAGCCGCCAGACGGCATCTTTCATGCAAAACACCGCCACGGCCAGCGCACCGCTTACGGCGGCAATGCGCAAAAGCATTCGGCGGAGCACTTCTAAATGTCCGCCGAATGTCATCAGTTCCTCGCCGCCCGACTTAGTCATTGGTCTTGGGCTGCTTTATGTCAGAGTCGGAAGCAGGCTTTTCTGCGCTTGATGCCTCGTTTTCGGAAGCGGGCGCATCAGTTTCCGCGTCTTTAATGTCTGCTTTCACGTCATTAACGCCTTTCTTGAACTCCCGGACACCCTGCCCCAAACCGCGCATCATTTCGGGCAGTTTCTTCCCGCCGAAAAGCAGCAGAGCCATACCGCCGATAAGGAGCAGCTCCGTAGTCCCGATAAATAATAATTGACAAGCCATGGCTATGCTATAACCAAATAGATTTCACAAGTTTCAAAGTTGATTTCCCAGTTGCCGTTTTCAGCACTTTCCCACTGGTATTTTTGTGACATCGTGTCCCACCAATTATGAAACTTGGTTCCGGTTTCGCCCATATCCTTTACGAGTTTTTCGTAAAGTTCCGTATTATCGGCGGTCACTATTTTTGCCAATTCGTTCAGTCCGTTACGGCGTTCAAACAGCGTTTGAATCTCATTCTTTTCTTCTACGGTCACTTGACCGACAACTTTCTTTGCTACCATTGTTCTCTTATTTCAAAAGGGTCTAAATATTCGATTTCCTTGATGTCTCCTTTCTCGGGCAAGAAACGTCCGTGCTTACGGATGTTGTTCAGCAACACTCTGCTGGCATTGCGCTCCAAATGCGCGGTCACGCATTGCTCATGGCTCGGGGTGTTCACCTCACAAGTCGTTTTTCTATTCAGCCATACGCAACGCTTGCATTGATAGGCATCGCAGCGGCGGCACAGCGTCGCATGGTCGAGCCTATACAGTTGAGGGTTCTTTATATCCAGTCCCGACTGCAAGTTGCCAATGCTGAACCCCTTTTCGCACTGCTCGCCGATAGAGGTCTCAGTGCCGTCAATCGTTGGGCTGTGATAGAACCCAGGGCAGACGTAAAACTTTCCGTCGGGCGCAAGCGTAATGTTTTCCCAGCCAGCATTACAGTTGTTCATCTTGCCAAGCACCATACGGTCTGTCAGCAAGTTAAGTTGAGGAGATTTGCCTTCAGCATACAGCCTTTCTACCTCTTCCGACAAAGAAGACAAGACGTTTTGGTAACGAGCAAAATCTTCTTCCGTAAACTCGTCTACATCGGTGACCACGACATTCAGCCTCTTCACCTGACTAAGCATCGGCTTAATGAACGCATAGTTGTCGAACAAGTTGGATTTCGTAGTGCGGAGCACATAAGCCGTTTCGTTGGCATACTGAAGGCTTTCAAGGTCTGCCCAATCATTAATAACCACCACGTCGGCTTTCTCGCGCAATGCCTTGTCCTCGCAACGGCAAGACACGATGTCGCTATGGTCTATTGTGTTAATGACCTCTTTATACTCGCTGGGCAGCTCGTAGTCGGGATAGACAAACTGTATCATCAGATTTTCCTTCATGGCAAAGAATATGCCCGCTTTCAAGTCCTCGATGCTGATAAGTTTGCGTTTGGTGCTGCATTTGTCATAGTGACAGAATGAAGTCGCGGTGTCGTCCAATAATATAATAAGGTATTGTAGCATAATCAGCAGTTTTTAGCGTTCGACTCTTTTACATATTCTTTGGCATCTTCCTTGGCGATGCCTTCAAGTTCAAGTTTGCGATACAATTTGTTCCAATAATAGTTATTGGCACGCACGCGAGCCTTGTGCATCTTACAAATAGCTGTGGCACGCTGGTATATTGTCGGGCTTTCTGCGGCATCGTAGTTTTCACCTTGACACCATGCGCAACCACTGGCTACTTCGCAATCCACACACTCGGGGCGGCTTTGCGTACAACGGTCAAGCGTTAAGAAAGGACGCAGTCTGTTTTTGTTGATTCCGTCATGCACATTGCCAATTACCCACGCCTTCTTCTCTCTTAGGGAATACTGCGCAAAACGTGTGCAGGGGTAAAAATCCCCAGCGGCATCAATAGACAGCATTTTTCCTGCCCCACACCAGTTTTGGTTGTCTAGCTTCTTGTCCAGAGGTTTGCCTATATGCTCTGAAAAGAAAGAGCAAGCATAATCATTAAAGTAGTTCCCGTCGATGATTGCATCGGCAAGTTGGTATAACTGGTCTTCAAACAGTTTATCATCTCCGTCATTCCAAACCTGTTCAAACACGCAGTTTATATTTACCTCGTGTATGCCTAGCGAATAAAGATGAAGCACGCTGTCGCAAATATAGGGGATATCGGCACTGCTAATGGTCACCTTTGTTCCAGCATTAGGAAATTGGGGCAACCATAATGGGATATTTCTAACAACATCATTATACGACCCTCGTTCTTCTTCGGGTTTTGGCATGATGCCGTGTTGCATGTCTGGAGTCTTCCATATTCGGTTTAGATCATGTTTTTGCTTTGTGCCATCAATAGTAATACCAATACTGAGGTGATCTTTGTTTTTCTTGATGAAGTTCTGAACTTTCTCTGTATGGTAGTTGATACCATTAGTTGAAAACGAAAAACGATAGGAGTTAAACCAATGATGACTACGTTTGAACAATTCTGTCTTTATATAATCGCAAATCCTGTCGATTAAGTCTATCTCCAAGAAGGGTTCTCCTCCGATAAAATCCCATACTACACTATCTTCCTTGAAATCTTCCTCATGGTCAAGAATGTAGTCAATAGCCAGTTTGGCTACCTCCCAGGACATCCTCTCTTTTGAGTTCTTTCCCACGAGGTAGCAATACTTACAGGCAAGTTGGCAGTCTTTAGTAACAATGAAAGTTACCGTCTTAGCTTTCCCTGATTGCCATAGGTTTTTATAATCAACCATCTTAGAAGGAGTTCATTCTAGAACAATAGCCGCTACATGTACCTTGGCATGAACCCTTACAAGTATTTTGACATGAATAAGAGCAACCTCCACCACATCCTCCTTTACAACCTCCAACACAATCATAGGAGCAAGAACGACCGCACCCGCCTTGACATCCGCCAGAACAATAGAAACCACACCCCATTGGTGTCTCTTCTGCTGCTTGTGCAATCACAGGAGCATTTGCCAAAACAATAGCACCCAAAATAGGCAGCGCACCTTTGGTGGCTTTTTTGAAGAACTCTCTTCTTGACTGAAGTTCTTCGTTTTGTTGTTTCTTCATAAAACTAAGAATTTAAATTATACAATATGCCTTTCGGCGTTAACTGACTGTTGCAGAAGCAATGTACGCTGTTACCGCCAGGCACTCGCCGAAACCATAGTCGTTTTATGAAGTTGCCGGGTGATAACGAAAAGGCATAAAAAAAGCGTGGAAACGTCTGTTGTCCGTTCCACGTACCAAGGCTCTAGCATTGCCTATCTAAGATGAACAGACAACGTCAGAGCCCACGCCGATATGAATAACCATCTCCGCAAAAACCAAACAAGCGGATACAATACCTCGATATTGGTATTATTCATGCTTATAAGGTCTCCGCAGGAGTGATGTTATCACACCCGGGACATCTACCGTTGCTACGTTCAAGACTTAGATTATGAATTTGCTAGATTCGGTACGTCTCAAACACAGCGTCAAGTAAACGCCTTCAATATGTCTTGGACTAAATCCCACCCTTGCCTCTTCGTATCGCTTTGTCTTTGACTCCGCCATACCAAGAACGGCGTGGGCAGCCTTGTCTGATGCCATTGAAGAACTCGTCTATATTCAGCAAAAAAGGACACGGCTATTTAGTCCGTTGCAAAAATACATAGAAATTGCTAATACGAACAAATTTACGGCAATATATTTTTTATAAATCTTAAAATCCGAGATTGCCACGCTGCCCATATTTCCCGCTTCCCTATACGCAATTTTTTCCCCCGAAAAACTATTCATCTATTCATTTCTGGGCTTATCTTATTGGTTTTCAAAAAGGAACGGCTGAATGGTTTGCGCGCTAAACCCTTCATAAACCCTTCATAAACCCTTCATAAAC
>JBJEAH010000242.1:0-24580 GCA_051868815.1 Alloprevotella sp. | reverse complement strand
CTTCCCTACCAACGACACCTTCACCGAAAGCGACTGCGTGGCCCGTTTGTTCCAGTTGTACGCGGATTGGGGGAAATGATTGGGGCGACCAATTCCCGCGCCGCATGACAAATGGTTGGGGCGTTTTAATATGAATGGAAAACGCCCCAACCATTTTATCGGATGGGTAAAACGCCCAACCACCATCATATTTTTCGGGCGTATGCGCTACGCCCCTACTGCCACAACTCTTCCTGCCTTTTTGCCGCTTTCTGCTCCGCCGCACTGCCGCCCGGTTGCCAAAGGCGCGTGCCGCGCAATGCCTCGGGGAGATAGTCCTGCCGCACGAAGTTGCCGGGATAGTCGTGGGGATAGAGATAGCCGTCGTGGTAGCCCAGTTCCGCCATGAGTTGCGTGGGCGCGTTGCGCAAGGGTAGGGGCACGGGCTGCGGCCCCGTCTGCTTCACCAGTTCGATGGCGCGGTTGATGCCCATGTAGGCCGAGTTGCTCTTGGGGCTTGTGGCGAGGTACACCGTGGCCTCCGCCAGCGGAATGCGCCCCTCGGGCCAGCCCACCTTGTGCACCGCGTCGAACGCGGCGTTGGCCAGCAGCAGCGCGTTGGGATTGGCCAGGCCGATGTCTTCCGCCGCGCTGATCACGAGGCGGCGGGCGATGAACTCCGGCTTCTCGCCGCCCTCAATCATACGCGCCAGCCAGTAGAGCGCGGCGTCGGGGTCGCTGCCGCGTATGCTTTTGATGAAAGCCGAGATAATGTCGTAGTGCATCTCGCCCTGCTTGTCGTAGGCGGCGGCAGAGGGCGAGGAGGCCAGCAGCGAGGTGACCAGTTCGTTGGTCACGGAGAGCCGCTCCGCGTCGGGGTCGGCAGAGGTTACGAGGTCGAGCAGGCCGAGCAGTTTGCGCGCGTCGCCGCCGCTGTAGCGCAGCAGCGCTTCGTGGTCCTTAATCTCGATGTTGCGGTTTTTGAGATATTCGTCCTCCGTGAGCGCGCGGTGGAGCAGGGCGAGGAGGTCGTCCTTGCCGAGCGGCTGGAGCACGTAGACCTGCATGCGCGAGAGGAGCGGGCGGATCACCTCGAAGGAGGGGTTTTCCGTCGTTGCGCCGATGAGCGTCACCACGCCCGTCTCCACGGCATTGAGCAGCGAGTCCTGCTGCGACTTCGAGAAGCGGTGGATTTCGTCGATGAAGAGCAGCGGGCTCTGCGTGGCGAAGAATTTGCTCTTGGCGGCGCGGTCGAGCGTTTCGCGCACCTCCTTCACGCCGGCGGCAGTGGCGGAGAGCGTGAAGAAGGGCACGTCGAGGCGGCGGGCTATGATGTTGGCAAGCGTGGTTTTGCCCACGCCCGGCGGACCCCAGAGTATAAATGAACTCACGTGGCCCGAGTCGATCATGCGGCGCAGCGGCGCACCCTGTCCCACAAGGTGCTGCTGGCCGACGTATTCGTCGAGCGTGCGCGGGCGCAAGCGTTCTGCAAGAGGTGTCATAATACAGAAGTTAAAATAATAAGGTTCTCGGAGGAGATAAAAACCAGGAAAAACCGCTTGCCCTGTGTGAAGCCTTTGGGCTACGCCTTTGAGCAGAAATCCCGAGCCTGAAAGCAGAGCTTTCGTCTCTTTCTTTCTGCTCAAAGGCTGCGGTCGGTTCCCGCCCGCTTCACACAGTGCAAGGGAAAAACCAGTAAAAACCCCAATGCATGGATACCCCGTGGAATATCATCGAACTCGTTGAGGAGAAATTGAGGTCTCACGGGTTTTTCATGGTTTTTTCCTTGCTTCGGCCGCAGCAAGTGTTTTTATCGGTTTTTATCCAATTTCATTTCCCCCGAAGCGTATTGCAAAAGTACAAAATCATAAAGAAAGGCAGGCACGCCGTGTGCAAAATATTGTAATCGCGCGGCAACTCCCTGCGCAGAGCGTGCAAAAGGTCTTTGCAATCATTAACCCTGCCGCCCGGCAAGATTTTACGAAAGTTTAGGAAAATATAACGGTTGAGCGGTTGGCGGAAAATTTTGAGGCAGAAGAGAAAAACGGTTTGCCGGAAGCGAATAACTGTCCTATAAGATAATTTTTAGTATCCTATAAGATAATTTTCACGATCTTGCTGATAATTTTTACGTTCACGGAGAAAATTTTTATTTGCCCCCTGATAGTTGCACGGCACAAAAAAGAAGGAAGGGCGGCCTGCGCCGTCCTTCCTTGCTTACACAGCAAAGATAATCCTTTTTCGCCGGGCTGCCAAATGCCAAAAAGTGTTTTGAAACCATTATTTACGCAAAACGGCGGGGCGCACGGCGGCAAAAACAATCGATGAGAAAGCAAAAAATTTGGTGGTATGGCTCTCTTGCCGTAAATTTGCACCTAAATTGGGTTTTCCCTATAAGGAAAGCCCCGTTTTTAGCATCGCATGAACCTTATCCTCGACATCGGCAACACGTTTATGAAGGCCGCGCTCTACGACGGGCGGCAGCGCGTGGACGGCCGCAAGTGGGGTGGGGGAGACTTCGAGACGCTGCGCCGCTACGCGCAGGAGGCACGGCCCGCGGCCTGCGCCTTCGCCACGGTGGGCAAGGGCGCGGAGAGCGTGCGCCGTGTGCTGGAGGGCATCGTGGAAAGACTGCTGGAAGTGACAGGGCTAACGCCCACGCCTTTAAGCATAGCCTACGAAACGCCCGCAACGCTCGGGGCAGACCGTCTGGCAGCCGCCGTGGGAGCCGCCGCGCTGAGGCCGGGGTGCGAACTCCTGGTGGTCGATGCCGGCAGTTGCATGACGATTGACCGCGTGACGGCCGGCGGCCTTTACCTTGGCGGCAACATATCTCCCGGACTGGAAATGCGGCTCAAAGCCATGCACGCCCTCACGGCACGCCTGCCGCTCGCTGATATCGAGGGCGCGGCGCCCGACTGGGGGCGCAACACGCTGGAAGCCCTGCGCAGCGGTGCGCTCACGGGCATCAGGGGCGAGGCCGACAGTTATCTGCGCCGCTTCTTCGCGGAGCAGGCCGGCGAAAACGCCTTTGCCTTCCTCACGGGCGGCGATGCCTGCCGCCTGGACACGCTGCCCTACGGCGGCCGTGCTATCATAGAGCCACGGCTCGTGGAAATCGGGCTGGCGGAGATATTGAGGTACAACGTTGCGCCGAACTTGGAAACCCCTGTCGGGTAAACCATGTTGGTTGAATCAGATAAAAACCAGTAAAAACCCGTTGCAATGAAATATATACCGTTGCAATCTCGATAGCATCAAGGTCTCACGTGTTTTTAATGGTTTTTATCCAAAATCATTGAAGTAAGGCCTTTTCGACCAACGTATCAAAATTTGAAATACACAATATATAATATACATGATGCAGCATCTCAAAAAAAGCTACATACTCCTTGTCCTCGCCCTGCTCTCAATAGCGGCGCAGGCACAGACCAACGGCAGCAACTCGCCCTATTCGCGCTACGGCTTCGGCCTGCTCGGCGACGGCGCGGGCGCATTCAACAAAGGCATGTCGGGACTGGCATACGGTATGCGCAACGGCAAGGAACTGAATACGCAAAACCCCGCGTCGTATTCCGCCATCGACTCGCTGACCTTCCTCTTCGACTTCGGCGCATCGTTTCAAAACGCCAACCTCGACGCAGGCAACCAAAGACTCAACGCCAAGAATACTTCCGTGGACTACGTCACGATGGGCTTCCGCGTGGCACCGAAACTCGGCGTTGCGCTCGGCCTGCGCCCGTTTAGTACCATCGGTTACAAGATAACAAGCTACGGCGCGTTTTCCTCAATGGAAGGTACGGGCGTGACGCAGACCCAGACGTTCCAAGGCGACGGCGGTTTGCACGAAGCCTTCGCAGGCTTGGGCTGGTCGCCCGCAAAGGGCTTCTCGATCGGCGCAAACATCGGCTACCTCTGGGGCAACCTCTACCACACGGCTTACTCCGAATACAGCGATGCAAGTATCAACAAAGTGCAGCAAATCTACGACACCGATATGCGCACCTTTAAGGCAGACTTCGGCTTGCAGTACGAATACCGCCTGCACAAAAACCACACCCTGACCCTTGGCGTGACCTACGGACTCGGGCATAACCTGCGCTCCGATGCCTTCTATTACAACCAAAACATAGTGTCGACTACATCGAGTGCCACCGACACGCTCGTAGCCCCCCATGGCTACGACCTGCCGCATACGATCGGCGCGGGCGTGGCGTGGAACTATAAAGGCCGCCTGCGCGTGGGCTTCGACTACACCCGGAAGCTGTGGAGCAAGGCCAAGTCGCCCCTGCTCACGACCGATGAGTACGGCCGGCAACACTATGTGTCGCAGACGGGCGCCTACGACGACCAGCAGACATTCACCGTGGGCGCGGAATATGTGCCCGACCCCGAGGGACTGAAAAGGCGCAAGAAGATACGCTACCGCGCGGGCTTCTCTTACAGCACGCCATACGCCAAAGTAAACGGGCAGAAAGGGCCGGCGGACTACTGCGCCTCCGTGGGCGCGGCGTTCCCCATTATCAACACCCACAACAACCGCACCTTCCTCAACGTGGCCTTCCAATACGAGCACGCCGAGCCAAAATCGCCCGGCATGATAAAGGAAAACTACCTGCGCGTCTCCGTCGGCATCACCTTCAACGAGCGCTGGTTTATGAAGTGGAAGGCAGAATAAAAAGCAATGGCGCTACCTACACAATATTATATATATATAGGTAACAAACTTGGTTGCCACCATGCCCCGAAAGGCGTGGCGGCGACCTTTTTTCGTGCCGTGCGCGGCGCGTGGCTGGCAACGCTGATTTGCGGCATGGCCGTGCTGCCGGGCGTGCTCGCCGGCTGCGGCACGGAAGCCCCGCCGATGGGCGACGCGGTGCGCAACCGCGACTCCCTGCCCGTGATGGTCAGCTACGGCGTGAGCAAACTCATCTCCGACTCGGGCTTCATCAAGTATAAAGTCATCACGGAGGAATGGCAGGTGTTCGACAAGACGAAGCCCGAACGCTGGGAGTTTCCCAAAGGAATCTTTCTCGAACGCTACGACCGCAAGTTCAAGGTGAACATGTATATCACCGCCGATACCGCCTACTTCTACGACCAACGCCTTTGGGAACTGCGCGGACACGTGGTGCTGATTGACAAGGAGGACGGCACGCAGCTCACCACCGAAGAACTCTTCTGGGACGTGCAGAGCGGCGAGCTGAAAACCGATGTGTATTTCCACCTCATCAAGCCCGACCGCGACATTGAGGGCGACTACCTCCGCGCCCTCGTAACAGACCAGCGCGTGCAAAGCTTCTACGTGAAGCGCAGCCGCGGCTTCGCGCCCATGGAAGAAGAGGGCGACCCCCTCGCCGCGCCCGCCGCCCCGGCAGGCACCGCCTCCGAGGCCACGCCGCCCGACACGCTCCCGCCGCTCCGCGAAAAGGCACAGCCGCGCGGCAAAGAGCACCCTTCCGGCCCGCAGAAAGTGGAGGTGAAAACCACACTCTCTGCGCAGCAAAAGGCAAAAAAATAGGCAGATAAAGCACATATTCCCTTTTTTTTGCTACCTTTGCGCGTCATAAATGCCCTTTCCCTATAAGATAAGGCGCATTTGCGGACATAACACGCACAAATAATAATCATAAAAATAAATCAAAACAAATGGCAGCATTACAATCCATCAGAAAGAAAGGCGCCTTGCTCGTAGGTGTGCTCGGCTTGGCTCTTTTTGCTTTCATTGCTGAAGAATTTTTCCGCTCCATCGAAACTACCTCCGCCATCAACCGCAGTCAGGTGGGCGAAGTGTATGGAGAAAAACTTTCCATTCAGGATTTCCAAAACCTTGTCGACGAGCAAATCGAGTTCCGCAAGCTGCAAAAGCAGATGCAAGGTCAGGAAGGCACGCTCACCGACAGCGAGACGGAGCAAATCCGCGAGCAGGTGTGGCAGCAGTTCGTTTCTTCCAAAATCATCGAGCACGAAGCCGATAAGCTCGGCCTCTTCGTGACCGACGGCGAAGTGCAGGAAGCACTCCGTAACGGCGAAGCGCAGTCGCTGCAGATGATGGCCGGCATCTTCCCCAACCAGCAGACGGGCAAGTTTGACCTCGCACAGCTTCAGGCCTTCCTCAAAGACTACGACAAGACCGTGGCACAGGCCAAGCAGGCACAGAACGGCGAAGCCGTGGAGCAGCTCGAAATCATCAAGAACCTTTGGACCTACACCGAGAAGCAGCTCCGCCAGGAATTGCTCAACAACAAGTTCAACATGCTCTTTGCCATGGGTTACATCTCTAACCCCGTATCGGCCAAGATGAGTTTCGACGAGCGCGCCGAACTGACCAACGCCGAAATCGCCGCCGTGCCTTACAGCAGCATCGACGATAAGGAAATCACCGTGACCGACGACGACCTCAAGGCTGCCTATAAGACCTACAAGACGCAGTTTTACAGCCCCGCCGAAACGCGCGACATCAAACTTATTGACGTAGCCGTTGTGGCTTCTGCCCAAGACCGCGCCGACCTCATGGCCAAGGTGCAGGGCTTGCAGCAGGAACTGGCCGCCGGTGAGGACGTGGCAGCCGTGGTGCGCAAGAGCGGTTCGGAGGTCCAGTATTCCGACCTGCCTTTGAGCAAAAAGGCATACCAGCGCATGTACGACATTTACAAAGACCTCGACTCCGTGGCCGTTGGCAGCGTGAAGGCAACTTACTACAACCCTTCCGACAACACGATCAATACTTATAAGGTGGTGTCGAAAGTTCAGGCTCCCGACTCAATCCTCTACCGTCAGATTGTCAGCGTAGCCGAAACGCCCGAAAAGCGCAAGGCACAGGCCGACAGCATTCTCACGGCACTCAAAGGCGGTGCTTCCTTTGCCGAACTCGCCAAGAAGTACGGCCAGCGCACCGACTCCGTATGGCTCACCTCTGCACAGTATGAGACTTTTGGCATGAACGATGAAAATGCGTTCTATATCAATAAGCTCTACACCATTCCCGCCAACTCTGCCGACATCATCGCCAATGATCAGGGCGCAGTGGTAGCACAGGTGCTCGACCGCCGCAACATCGTGACGAAGTATAAGGTGGCCATCGTGAAGTGCACGCTCAACTTCTCCAAGAAGACCTACGAAAACGAGCTGAGCAAGTTCAACCGCTTCCTCGCCGAGAACAAGACGATTGAGGATATAGAGAAAAATGCCGCCAAGAACACGTACGTCGTTACTGACTTCACGGGTTACAGCCCCATGAACAACTTTATCCCGCAGCGCATCGGCGGCTCGCAGGCCAAGGACGCAGCCCGCTGGATCTTCGACGAGGCTAAGGCCGGCGACGTTTCGCGCCTCTACGAATGCGGCCGCAGCAACGACCACCTGGTCGTAGTGCTCGTGACGGCTACCAACGATGAAGGCTATCTGCCTTGGGACAACGCCGATGTCAAGACGTTCCTCACCACCGTTGTGAAGCAGCAGAAGAAGGGTGCCCTCATTGCCGAACGCCTCAAAGCCGCCAAGACGCTTGAAGACGTGATGAAGCAGAAGGGTGCAATCCGCGAAGCATTGCCCAACCAGACCTTCTCAGGCTATCCCCAGTTGATGGGTGTTGGCACGCCCGAGCCTATCCTCGCCGGCACGATTGCCAAGACCGCCGTCGGCAAATGCTCCGCTCCCGTCGTCGGTTCCGGCGCCGTGTATATGGTTAAGGTAACGGGCAAGAGCAAGGGCGCAGAGAAGTTCGACGAAGCTTCCGAAGTGTCTCGCCTCGGTCAGACCGCCGGTCAGCGCACCTACAATTCCGTCTTCACCTACCTGATGACGAAGAAGGCCGAAGTAGTAGACCACCGCTACCAGTTCTAAACAGGCAAATCACTCTTAATCATAACGGGCTGTTCCAAAATGTGCAATACAGCCCTGAAAGGGCTTAATAACATAGCACAGGGGCTTGCCCCTGTGGGAAAGGGATAAGTTACGGTTGCCCCTGAAAGGGGCTTATAATTAAAAGAAAACTCATTAAGAGTTATAATTATAAGCCCCTTTCAGGGGCAATCATGCTGACAATGCCCTACGTAGGGGCAAGCCCCTACGCTGATTTATTAGCCCCTTTCAGGGGCGCATCTGCAACGATGTTAATTTGGCACAGCCCGCTTTTGTGTCCTGATATTAACGACTTCCGGGCGTTTTGCAAAACGCCCCTACTTTTGCAATCAATAAAAACCAATCCGCTCAAGGTCTCACGAGTAGGGGCGTTTTGCAAAACGCCCGCCGGGTGCGCCGAATGGTAAAGATCGATAAAAATCGATTTAATATTTCCTTGAAAAACATCTTGCACCGTTAGAAGATCAACCCGTGGCAAGTGTTTTATCTTAAATAGATTCTTTCTCATGCAGATAGAAGACCTTTTACCGCTTTATGCCGCCCACCCCGGCGTTGCCGCGCTTGCCAAAGTGTTGCACGACGGGCAGCCCGCGCTGACGCACTGCGAGGGGTTGCATGCCTCGTCCGCACCCGTCGCTTTCGCCGCCCTTGCCCATCGCAAGGCAGTGGGGCGTCCGTTCCTCTTCGTGCTCAACGACGAGGAAGAGGCCGGGTATTTCTATCACGACCTGCACCAGATGCTGGGCGACGACACAGTGTGCTTCTATCCCTCCACCTACCGCCGCGCCGTGAAATACGCGCAGCACGATGCTGCCAACGAGATACTGCGTACCGACGTGCTCAACCGCCTTTCGGAATATCGGAAAGCAGATGCCCCCGCGGACCTATTATATATTGTCACCTTTCCCGCCGCCTTGGCAGAGCGCGTCGCGCCGCCGCAGAGCGTGGCAGAACGCACCTTCTCGCTCAAAGTGGGCGAGAGCCGCGACCTCACGGAGATTTCCAACAACCTCCTCGCGCTGGGCTTCAAGCGCAAGGACTACGTGTACGAACCGGGCGAATATGCCGTGCGCGGCAGTATCCTCGATGTCTATTCCTATTCCTCCGAATATCCTTTCCGCATAGACTTTTTCGGCGATGAGGTCGACTCAATCCGAACCTTCGAAGTCAGCACCCAGTTGTCGCAAGAGCGTTTGCAGACTGCTGACATCGTGCCCGATATCGGCGGCGCGGCGGGCGAGTTGGTGCCGTTCACCGACTACCTCCCCGACGATGCCTGCCTCGTGGTGCGCGACCTCGCCTTCGTTCACGACGAGGTGGAGCGCATCTACCGCGAAGGCTTCTCGCGGCAGGCCGTCATAGAGCAGGCCACCAGCGAGGCGGAGGCCGAGGAGATGCGCCGCAAGCTGCAAAGCGAGCGCCTGCTCACGGGCGGCGATACCCTGTTGCACGGTATGGCGCATTTGCAGCGCATCTGCATCGGAGCGCACACCCTCGGCATGGCGGCTGCCACCGTGAAATTCCAAATCGCGCGCCAGCCCCTCTTCCACAAAAACTTCGAGCTGCTGGCCAAAACGCTCCGCGACCTGCGCCTCTCGGGCTGCCGCGTCTTTATCCTTGCCGACAGCGAAAAGCAGACCGACCGCCTGAAAAGCATCTTTGAAGAAATCAATGCCGACCCGTTCGAACCAGTCAAGAAAACGCTGCACGAGGGATTTGTCGACGAGACCCTGCGCCTCGCCTTCTTCACCGACCACCAGATCTTCGACCGTTTCCACAAATACAACCTCCGCTCCGACCACGCCCGCGACTCCAAGATGGCCTTGACGCTCAAAGAACTGATGCAGTTCAAGCCGGGCGACTTTATCGTGCACATTGACCACGGCATCGGGCGGTTCGTCGGACTGGTGCGCATTCCCGGCGCGGGCGGCGAGATGCAGGAAGTCATCAAACTTGCCTTCAAAAACGACGACTCCGTGTTCGTCTCCATTCACGCCCTCCACAAGCTCAGCAAATACAAGGGCAACGAGGGCACCCCGCCGCAGCTCAGCCACCTCGGCACGGGCGCGTGGGAAAAGCTCAAGGAGCGAACCAAGAAAAAGATTAAGGACATCGCCCGCGACCTCATACGCCTCTACGCCCGGCGCAAGGAGGAGCAGGGCTTCGCGTTCAGCAAAGACTCCTTCCTGCAGCACGAACTGGAAGCCGGCTTCGCCTATGAGGACACGCCCGACCAGCTCCGCGTCACCGCCGAGGTGAAGGCCGACATGGAAAGCCGCAAGCCGATGGACCGCCTCGTGTGCGGCGACGTTGGGTTTGGCAAGACGGAGATTGCCGTCCGCGCCGCCCTCAAAGCCGCCTGCGACAACAAGCAGGTGGCAGTGCTCGTGCCCACCACGGTGCTCGCCTTGCAGCACTACAAGACCTTTGCCGCCCGCCTCAAAAACTTCCCCGTGCGCGTGGACTACCTCAGCCGCGCCCGCTCCACGGCGCAGACCAAAGCCGTGCTCGCCGACCTGAAAGAGGGGAAAATCAATATCCTCGTCGGCACGCACAAACTCATCGGCAAGTCCGTGCAGTGGCACGACCTCGGGCTGCTCATCATCGACGAGGAACAGAAATTCGGCGTAAGCGTCAAGGAAAAGCTGCGCCAGCTGCGCGTGAACATCGACACGCTCACCATGTCGGCCACGCCCATCCCGCGCACGCTGCAATTCTCCCTGATGGGCGCCCGCGACTTCTCCGTCATTCAAACGCCGCCGCCCAACCGCCGCCCCATACAGACCGAGGTGCACACCTTCAACGCCGAACTGATCGGCGAGGCCGTCAATTTCGAGATGAGCCGCAACGGGCAGGTCTTCATCGTGTCCAACCGCATCTCCGCGCTGCCCAATCTCCAAAGCGTGGTGCAGCGGCAGGTGCCCGACGCCCGCGTCTGCATCGGGCACGGGCAGATGCCGCCCGACCGCCTGGAAAAGATTGTCACCGACTTCATCAACCACGACTACGACGTGCTTATTTCCACCACCATTGTGGAAAACGGCATCGACATTCCCAACGCCAATACCATAATCATTGACGCGGCGCACCATTTCGGTCTTTCCGACCTCCACCAGATGCGCGGCCGCGTGGGGCGCGGCGCACGCAAGGCCTTCTGCTACCTCCTCGCACCGCCGCTTTCCCTCCTGCCCGACGATGCGCGCCGCCGCTTGCAGGCCATAGAAAATTACAGCGACCTCGGCAGCGGCATACACATTGCCATGCAAGACCTCGACATTCGCGGCGCGGGCAACCTGCTCGGAGCGGAGCAGAGCGGCTTCATTGCCGACCTCGGATATGAAACCTATCAGAAAATCCTCTCTCAGGCCGTGGCCGAACTCAAAAACGACGAGTTTGCCAATCTCTATGCCGACGAGCCCGATGCCGCCGCCAAGGCGGAGGGCGATGCCTTCGTCGACGAGTGCAACGTAGAGTGCGACCTCCGCGCTTTCTTCCCCGAAACCTACGTGCCGGGCAGCAGCGAGCGCATGCTTCTCTACCGCGAGCTCGACAGCATCGACTCAGACGAGGCCTTGGAGCAGTTCCGCCAGCGCATGGAGGACCGCTTCGGCCCGATGACCGAGGAGGGAAAGGCTTTGCTGCAAATCGTGCCCCTGCGCCGCCTCGGCCGCCGCGCCGGCGTGGAGCGGCTTATTCTGAAAAACGGCAAGATGATCCTCATGTTCGTCCATTCCGACAGCCCGTTCTACAAAAGCAAACTTTTCGACCGCATCCTCTCTTATGCCACCGCCAACTTCCGCCGTTGCAAAATGCAGAATGTGGGCGAACGCCTGCGCATGTCCTTCGCCGACGTGCCGAGCGTAGCCGAAGCCCTCAAAGTGATGCAAGAGATGGTAGGGTAGGGGCGTTTTGCAAAACGCCCGCAGAGTGCGCCTCTCTATCTTCCTCCCCCCGCTGACTATATGTAAAAAAATGCAACGTATTTCTCCTTTTCTGAGGTTCAATTCTCAAAAAAACTTATTTCCGGGCAACTTTCACGTATCATAATGTATGATTCATAGGGAACGTTGTATATTTGCAGGCAGAAAGCAACATCTTTAGTAAACAAGTAAACTCGTCTACTAATAAGGCAACATCTTATTCAAGTATGCCCAAATACTTTTATCTGCTCCTCTCATTCGCTACCTTGCTCCTCACTTCCTGCGCGGAGCAATATAATATCGACGGCAAGTCCACCGTTTCCTCCCTCGACGGGCGGATGATGTACCTCCGCCTCACGCCCGACGGTTTCGCCACCGTGCAGACCTCCACCGTTTGCCTCGACTCCTGCCGCATGGAGCACGGGCGCTTCTCTTTCGACGGCGACGTAGACTCCGTGATGATGGCTCTGCTCTATTCCGAAGGCGACTGCGTGATGCCCGTGGTGCTCGAAAACGGCAAACTCTCCGTGCAGGTCGACAACGTGGAGCAGCGCGTCTCCGGCGGCCCGCTCAACGACAAGCTCTATAAGTTTTTCAGAGAAAAGAACCGCCTCGACAACGAAATTTGGGAGCTCCACCGCAAAAGCATGCGCATGATGTATGCCGGCGCAACGCCCGACGACATCGATAAAGCCGTGGGCCGGCACCTTGCCAAACTCAACAGACAGTCTGAAGACCTCGATGTGCAATTCGTCACCGAAAACTACGACAACCCCCTAGGCCCCGGCGTGTTCATGCTTATGTGCAGCCAATACCCCTCACCCGTGATGACCTCGCAGATTACGCGCATCGTGCAGGCTGCCCCCGTAGAGTTTCTCTCCAATCCCTTTGTAAAGAATTATTTGCAGCAAGCCCGCAAGTAGAGGACGTGCGAAACGCCCGCTGCTTGCGCTTTTTTTATACTTCCCTGCGCAGATAGTGCAGAAATACGAAATAAAATCGTATTTTTGCACCGCATTTTCTCTCATTATGAAGCATTATCCTGCCTTATTCTTACTGTTTGTCTTCGCCGCCGTAGGTCTGTTTTGCTCCTGCGACGATGAAGAAACTTATGCCGACCGCCGCGAGAAGGAAAACCAGCAGATACAGAATTTCCTCAATACCGGCGTCAGCCTCTCTGACGGCAACTCCGACACGTATAGCATCAACGTGCCCGGCGGCATCAACGTGATCTCCGAGAGCGACTTCGCAGCAAAGGGTTACACCACCGATGTCTCGCGCAACGAATACGTACTCTTCAACAGCAGCGGCGTGTACATGCAAATCATGCGCAAAGGCCCCGGCAAGCCCCTTGCCGAAGGCGAGACCGCCACAGTGCTCGTGCGCTACACCGAGTATGACATCGCCTCCGCCTACGTGCGCAGCACCAACGTGCTCAACGCTTACGCCGTGATGCCCGACGTGATGACCTGTACCAACTCCTACGGCACCATCCAGGCCTCCTTCCTCAGCGGCGTGATGAAAAACACTTACGACACGTCCACCGTCCCCGCCGGGTGGTTGATACCTTTGAAATACATTAATCTTGGCCGTCAGGACAGCGAGAACGAAGAAGTGGCGCGCGTGCGCGTCATCGTGCCGAGCACGCAAGGGCAAATCAATGCTTCCGCCAATGTCTACGCTTGTTTCTACGATATCAGTTACACTCGAGGCAGATAAAACGCATACATATTTATATATAGCAACGGGCACGCCGACGGCGTGCCCGTTTTGCTTTCTAAAAATCCGGGAAGAGGCTTTGTCTTTGCAGAAAAACGCTTGTAATAAAGAATGTTTCGCAAAATCTGCGTAACTTTGCACGTAAGATAATTAAGTCGTTTTTCGAACTTTCCGAGGTTTTTTTTATTATGACAACTCCCCAAGACAACAATACTTTTCAGCAGACCAATGCCTACGCCATGCAGAACGGCTTGTGGCTTGGCCTGTGGGGCTGGCTTTCGCTCGTGGCTTTCCGTTATTCTTTCAGTTCCGTGCTTTGCTCCAACCTGCTTATGCTCATGACGCTGGCAGGTCCCGCGGTGGGCGTTGTGCTGACCGGGCGCTTCCGCCGCAGCGTGGCGGGGGCGGACGGCGCGTTCTCTTTCGGGCGCGGCTTCACGCACGCGCTTTTCATGGGCTTCTACGCCTCCATTTGGGTGGCGGTGGGCATCTTCGTGTATCTGCGCTATTTCGATGGCGGCGCGATTTTCAGCGATTACGCCGCCGCGCTCTCCCAGCCCGAGTTGCAGCAGGCGTTGCAGGAAAGCGGTCTGCTCGAACAACTGAATGCCGCCAGCGGTGAAGGCGGTCTGGAAGGCTTGCCCGATGCCCTGCGCTCCGTAGGCCCTGCGGGCTATGCGGCAGCCTCGCTCTATATGGCCATGTTTGCCACGCCTGTCATTGCGCTCTTCGTGGGCATTGTGTGCAGAAGGAAGGGGGTCGATAAATCTCGCTAATTCATCATAGAAATATGGAAGCAAAATACAACATCTCGGTGGTCGTGCCTCTTTACAACGAGGCCGAGAGCCTGCCGGAGCTTTACGATTGGATAGTGCGCGTGATGCAGGCGCACGGCTTTACCTACGAAATTATTTTTGTGAACGACGGCAGCACCGATGCTTCTTGGCAGGTCATCGAGGGGCTGGCGCAGAAGGACGCCTGCGTGCACGGCATCAAGTTCCGCCGCAATTATGGCAAGTCGCCCGCCCTGTTCTGCGGTTTCCGCGCGGCGCAGGGCAGCGTGGTGATTACGATGGACGCCGATTTGCAGGACTCGCCCGACGAAATTCCCGAACTCTATCGCATGATTACGGAGGACGGCTACGACCTCGTGTCGGGCTATAAGCAGAAACGCTACGACCCGCTCTCGAAGACCATTCCCACCAAACTCTTCAACGCCACGGCGCGCCGCGTGAGCGGCATCAAGAACCTCCACGACTTCAACTGCGGGCTGAAAGCCTATCGCGTGGATGTGGTGAAGAACATCGAGGTGTATGGCGAGATGCACCGCTACATTCCTTACCTGGCCAAGAATGCGGGCTTCGCCAAAATAGGCGAGAAGGTGGTGCACCACCAGGCGCGCAAGTTTGGCAAAACGAAGTTCGGCGGACTGAACCGTTTTGTGAACGGCTATCTCGACTTGCTTTCGCTCTGGTTTATGGACAGTTTCGGGCTGAAGCCGATGCACGTGTTCGGTTTCCTCGGTTCGATTATGTTCTTCCTCGGCTTCGTGGCCGTGGTGGCGGTGGGTGTCGTGAAACTGGTGGCATTGAGCCACGGCACGCCTGCGCCGCTGGTCACGTCGTCGCCTTATTTCTACATCGCCCTCACCACGATGATCCTCGGCACGCAGTTGTTCGTGGCGGGTTTCCTCGGGGAACTAATCAGCCGCAACGCGGAGGGGCGCAACGATTATAAAATAGAGAAGGAAGTATGATGCGCAAGGGCAAGACCCTTATATATAATATATGTATGGTGGCGGTGCTTGGCACCTTCGCCCTGCTCGCCGCCTTGCTGCCGGCCGGCTGCGACGGCATGGACTGCCCGCTCGACAACGTGGTGGTGATGCAGTGCGGGCTCTACGCCTCCGAGACGGGCGAGGCACTTTCCCTTACAGACACGCTCACCATACGCCCCGCCGGCCGCGACACGGTGCTCGTGAACCGCGCCATCGGCACCGGCACGCTTTTCTTACCGCTGCGCAACCGCACGGGGCAGGACACGTTGCTCTTTCAACTGAAAAATATTGCGGGGCAAGCGGCGGAAGACACTATTTTCCTTACCCACAGCAGCAGCGTGCACTTTGAGGCTGTGGACTGCCCCGCCGCCGTGTTCCACAACATTGAGGGCGTGCGCTGGACGTCGCACCCCCTGGCAGAACTGCCGCTGACGATCGACAGCGTGGCGGTGGTGCGCACAACGGTTGATTACGATGATATTGAAAATCTTAAAATATTCCTGCGCTCTACTGCTCATTAGCCTCTGCCTGCCTGCTAAGGCGCAGCGCGACAAAGCGGCCGCCGACACGGTGCCGCCGGCGCAGCGCGTGCGCGGCATTCAGTACGAGTCGAAAGAGGCGGCTGCCGCCGCTGCGGCAAAGGCTGATGAGGGGAAACTGCTCAAAGGCTTTGCCGTGGGCGGCGACATCGTGGGCATCGCCATGGGCATATTCGCGCCTTACGGGCAGTACGAGGGATTTTTCCGCGTGAATCTCGGCAACAGGTTCTTCCCCGTCGCCGAAGTGGGCTGGGGCGTGAGCAACCACACCGACGAGACTACGCTGATACACTATAAGTCCAACGCGCCCTTCTTCCGTATCGGCTGCGACTACAACGTGGCGAACGACAAGAAGTCTGGCAACCGCATCTTCTTCGGCCTGCGCTACGCCTTCACCTCTTTCAAGTACGACCTCGACGGCCCTGGCCTCGTTGACCCGGTGTATGGCGACGAACTACCGTTTAGCTTCCACGGTCTGAAAGGCGGGCAGCACTGGCTGGAACTGGCGGGCGGCCTGGAAGCACGCATCTGCCGTTTCTTCCATATCGGCTGGACACTGCGCTACCGCCAGCGCATTCACGAGAAAAAGGCGGACGTGGGCTCTGCGTGGTACGTGCCGGGCTATGGCAAGCAGGGCAACCACTCTATCAGCGGCACGTTTAACCTCGTGTTTGACTTGTAACGGACTAGTAAACAAGTAAACAAGACAAGTTACTAACACACATAATATATTATTGTATAGCAAGACATCTCTGTCTCGTTTACTTGTTTACTCGTAAACTCGTTTACTAAAACAACCATATCCTACAGCTTATGCTTTTCTCTTTGGAAATATGGCTTATCGCCGTTGCCCTGGCAATGGACTGCTTTTCTGTGAGCATCACGTGCGGCATCATCGAGCGCCGCATGGGCTGGCAGGTGTGGCTCATGGCCTTGCTCTTCGGACTGTTTCAGGGCATCATGCCGCTCATCGGCTGGCTCGCCGCCACGGTGCTCGTGGGCAATATCGAGGCCTACGACCATTGGGTGGCGTTTGGCCTGCTCGCCTTTCTCGGCGGCAAGATGATATGGGAGGCGATGCACAAGCAGGAAGGCATGAAGCGGTTTAATCCTTCCAGCATCGGCGTGCTGCTCACGCTCTCGGTGGCCACGAGCATCGACGCGCTGGCGGTGGGTTTCACGTTCCGCCCCGGTCTGCGCATACTCACGCTCGGCGAGGCATTGGTGCCTTGCCTGATTATCGGCTTCGCAAGTTGGCTGCTGTCGCTGGCGGGCAAATTCATCGGCGTGCGCGTGGGCAGGCTGATAAAGTTGCCGGCAGAGCAAATCGGCGGCGTTATCCTGATTATCATCGGCATAAAAATCCTGTGCGAGCATTTGCTGACCTAATTTTATATAAAAATGCAACTCAAAAAACGGCAAATCGCCTTTCTCCTGTTCCTCATCGTCGGCACGGCTTTTATCTTGCTTAACCGCAACAGCCTCGCCAAGGCAACTTTCCGCACCGCCGAAGGCAGCATCTTCGGCACAACCTACCACATCAAATACGAAGCCGCTCAGCCCCTCGACAGCCTTATCCTCGACACGCTGCGGCGCGTGGACAATTCCCTTTCGCTCTTCAATCAGCAAAGCACCCTCTGCCGCATCAACCGGGGCGAGACCGTGGAGGCGGACTCGATGCTGGCAAAGGTGATGCGCCTCGCCCTTAGCATAAGCAAGGTTACGGGCGGCGACTTCGACCCCACGGTGCAGCCCTTGGTGAGCGCGTGGGGCTTCGGGTTTGAGCACCGCGCCAACGTGACGCCGCAGATGATAGACAGCCTTATGCAATTCGTAGGCAGTGAGAGGGTTAATATCGATGCGGCAGGTGTCGTCACGCGCAGCGACCCGCGCGTCAAGCTTGATTTTGGCGCCATCGCCAAAGGCTACGCGGTGGACTGCGTGGCAGAATTGCTCATGCGCGAGGGTGTCAATAACTATATGGTGGAAATTGGCGGCGAGGTGCGCACTGCCGGCACGAACGACAAAGGGCAGAAGTGGCGCATCGGCGTGAGTCGCCCCTCAGAGGCAGCCGGCGCGACTGACAATGCGGCGGTAATTTCGGTAAATGACTGCGCTATGGCCACCAGCGGCAACTACAATAATTATTATGAGGTCGACGGCAAACGCTATGCCCACACCATCAGCCCGCACACTGGTTATCCCGTTACGCATTCGCTGCTCTCCGCCACAGTGGTTGCACCCACTTGCGCCGAGGCCGATGCCTTTGCAACCGCCTTTATGGCGGGCGGCATGGAGCGTGCGCAGGTTGTGCTTGCAGAAGCAAAGAAAGCGGGGCTCAGCCTCGATGCTTTTTTTATATATTCTGATGAAAAGGGAGAGATGAAGACTTGGGAGACAAGTGGTATGCCCAAGCCTTAAAGCAAGTTCTTAATGCTCTTTCCAAAGCCCGGGATAGAAGGCCATGAGCAGGCCGAAGATTTCGAGGCGGCCGATGAGCATAAGAGCAGAAGTGAGCCATTTCGCGGCATCGGGCATCGCCGCCCAAGAGTATGCCGGACCGTAAGCACCGAGCGCGGGGCCCGTGTTGCCCATTGCCGAAATGGCGGTGCTGATTGCCTCCATGAAGGGCAGACCCATGGCCATGAGCAGCAGCCAGCCGAAGAAGATACACGTCATGTAGCTTACCACGAAAACGAGCACGGAGGTAAGGATACGCGGTTCCATGATGTGGCCCGACACCTTTAAGGGCAATATGGCGCGGGGGTGCAAAATCTGGCGGAACTGGTTGCGAATGGCGCGGAACGCCACTAAAAGGCGCATGTTCTTGATACCGCCGCCCGTCGAGCCGGTGCAGCCGCCCGCCACCATGGCAAAGAGTAGCAAGGGCCAGGTAAATTGTGGCCATTGGGCGTAATCGTCGGTGGCGAAACCGCAAGAAGTGTGTATCGAAACCACTTGAAATAATGCCGCACGCAGGGCCTTTTCCACATCGTAATGGTTGATGAAGAAAAGGGCAAGGGCGATGACGGCCGTCAAAATCAACACAGATTTCATGTACCAGCGCAACTCGTCGTCGCGAAAGAGGGTGCGGAAACGGCCTTTAAGGGCAAGCACGTAGAGGGGGAAGCTGACGGCGGAGATAAACATGAAAACAATAATGACGTACTCGATAAACGGCGAGTTCCAGTAGGCTATGCTGGCTTGCTTCGTGGAGAAGCCGCCCGTAGCGGTGGTGGTGATGGCGTGGCACACGGCATCGAACGGCTCCATGCCGCCCAGGCACAGCAGCACGCCTTCGATGCAGGTGATAACGATGTAGAACGAGCCGATGTAGCGTGCCATTACCGCTACTTTCGGGTGAATTTTGATGTGCTTCACGCCCGTGGCTTCGGTCATGAAGAGCAGTTGCCCGCTGCCGCCGAAGATGGGCAGCAGCGCCATACTGAAGAACACGATGCCGAGGCCGCCGATCCATTGCGTGAGGCTGCGCCAGAAGAGCAAGCCGTGCGGCAGGGCTTCAATGTTGTCCAGAATACTTGCGCCCGTGGTGGTGAAGCCCGACATGGTTTCGAAGAATGCGTCGGTCACGCTGGGGATATAGTTGCCCAAGCGATAGGGCAGCATGCCGAGCAGCGTGAAGAGTATCCACGAGATACCTACAATGAGGTACGCGTCGCGCCGCCCCATCGTCTTCACCGCTTTGCGTCCGTAGAGCAGCAGCCCGCCGCCGCAGATCACCGTGATGAGTATGGAGTAGAGAAAATAAATGGCATCGCCTTCATCGTAGAGCAGCGACACGCCGCCGGCAATGGCCAGCAGCACCGCTTCAAAGAGGAGCAGCCCGCCGAGCACGCGTGCCGTCATTTTCAGGTTGATCAAGCCTTCGCGGCATAGTTCTGCGGATATGTTTTTAGAGAAGGAGTGCATAAGCGTTATTTCTTATCTCTGTTTATCAGATAGATGCCCAGCGCGGCAAGCCCGCCGGCGAGGAGATATTTCGCATAAAAGGTTTCGCCGAGGCAGAGGCAGGAGGTCACGGCGCCTACCACGGGGATAAGGCTGTTGTAGATGGCGATCTTGCCCACGGGATTGCAGGTGAGGAGTTTGTTGTAGAGGGCAAACGACACGGTGGAGATGAACACCAAACCCATAAACACGAGCACGCCGGCGAGGTTGAGGCTAACGGGCGGTTCGTGCATCAGCAGTCCCGGAATGACGAGCATCGCGCCGCCGAAGAGCAGGCTGTAGCCCGTGCCGACAAACACGTTCACCCGCTTGCCCAAGCCGCGCGTGAGCAGGCTGGCGAAGGCGGAGCAGAGGGCGTTGAGGATAATCATGCCGTCGCCCATAAAGGTGAAACTGCCCGAGGCTGCGCCGTTGAGGTTAAGTGCCAGCAGTCCCGCTATGCCCACGGCGCAGCCGGCAAGTTTGCGCGGCGTGAGACGGTCTGACTTGAAAAACAGGCAGGCCAGTATCACCACGGCGAATGTGCCGAGGGAATTGAGAATGGCTGCGCGTGCGCCTTCGCTGTGCGACAGGCCTATGTAAAAGAAGGCGTAATGGAGCGAAGTGTTCAGCAGGGCATAGAGCAGGATATACCAGGCATCGGACTTGCGCCGCAGTTTGAAATCGAGCCGCCTGCCGCCGGCGAGCAGCAGGATGATTAGCCCCGAGAGGGCGAAGCGCAGTCCGGCAAATACCATCTTCGACCCCGTCATTTCGGGCGTGATGCAAAGCGCTCCGAAGCCCATTTTGATGAGCGGGTATGCCCAGCCCCACAAAACGGCGCAGGTGAGTGCAAGCATCGCCACCCAGACGGGATGGCGGAAAACGGAGATGCCGTTGCGTGTCATGCTATAAAGAGGCCTTTCAATAGAGAATCCGGAAGCCCTGCAAGGGCTTAATAATACAGCACAGGGGCTTGCCCCTGTGTTTTGGTGTTTTGTTTTGATTGCCCCTGTAAGGGGCTAATAATTATCACTCTATGAGATTACTCCATTTAATTATTAGCCCCTTACAGGGGCAATCGATGTGCAATGTCCTACGTAGGGGCAAGCCCCTACGCTGTTTTATTTGCCCCTTTCAGGGGCTGCCTTAAACATTCGTTTTCAACATTCGTTTTCTTCTCGCCATGGCAAAGTTCGAGTAAACTCAACTTTGCTCATCTGGCTTAACGAAAACATTTCTATGGCTTACTCTGCCTTTTCTTCTTCCTGTTCAACGAAATCCGTGCAGCCGCCGGCCACGAGGATATTATACCATTGAATGAGTTTGCGGATATCGGAATAATGCACACGGTCGCGGTCGTAGTCGGGTACGACGGTGGCCATGAAGTCTGCCAGTTCTTCGTTCGTGGCTTCCTTGTAGTTCAGGCTGGTTGCCTTTCCGCCTTCGTGCTGCTTGATGGCATCGAAGATTTCCATGAGGGGGCGGTCTTCGCCTTCGGTGTACATGGAAACTTCATTGAGGGCCGTGACGCGGTCGCGTGCGCCTGCCGGCATGCGCTTCTTTTGCGCGTCGATGCTTTCTACGATGAGCATACCTCTACCTTGGGAAATCAGACGGTATAAACCGGGGCGGCCTGCAATGGCCAGGATTGTGTCTTTCATTTTGTGTGTGAATTGTGATTTGATTGTTGATATTAAGTAGGGGCGTTTAATAAAACGCCCGCATAACGTCATTAACTGACCGTTGTTATTTTCTCCAAAAATTCTTCAAGCAACTGCCGCGTGTCCTCGCCTCCCGCGTTGGGCAACACATAGTCGGCACGCCGCGCTTTTTCTTCTTCGGGCATTTGCAGCCCGATCCATTTCAGGGCACACGCCTCGCTGATGCCGTCGCGCCGCATCACGCGCTGCAAACGCACGTCAAAGGGGGCACTGACCAGCAGACTGCAATCCACGAAACGGTCGAAACGGGCTTCGAAAAGCAGGGCGCATTCCATAAACACCGCGCCGCCATGGGCTTCGGCAAATGCCTCAAACGCCTGCGCCACCCTCGGGTGTACCACGGCGTCTACCTGCGCAGCTGCCTCGCGACCCTTGCAGAGATGCGCGGCAAGCACGGGCTTCACCAGTGTGCCGTCGGGCGCATAGACCTCTTCGCCGACAATTTTCCGCAGAGCGGCCTTTACTGCCGCGTCGCTGCGAATGATGCGCTTGGCTTCGTCGTCGCAGTAGAACACGGGATGGCCCATTTCCTCCAACAGCCGGCACACGTGGCTCTTGCCGCTCCCTATGCCGCCTGTCACGCCTATCTTTATCTGCTTCCGGGGCATGGGTCAGTTGGTTTCAGAGAAGTCGCCCTCGGGCACTTCCTCAATGATATACTCCACGCTCTCGGGCTGAATGCGCACATGCGACACGCCGGGCGGGATGGATTTCAGCGCAAGGCGGCATGAGGTGGACTTGCTCGCCACGAGCTCTTCGTATTCCAAGGATATGGTGAAGTTGGCGGCGGTGATGCTGCGGTACATGCCCATGCTCACTTGGAACGTTACGCTTACTTGCGCGGGAAACGTGCGAAGCTGCTTCGTGGCGGGGAAGTTGGCCTGCCGCACGGGCACTTGCACCGTCTTCTCTACCAGTCTGTCCACGCAGAGCATCACCTCCGTCTCGGCAGGTACAAACTTTGCGCCGCGCACGTGGTCGAACGGTGCTTTCTGCACCACGGTGTCGGTCAGTCCGCTAAGGTTCAGCGGGTGTACATACGCCGCCGTGATGGTGTCGAGCAGGGTGCTCGAGGCATAGACCAGCACGCTGTCGGGCTTGAGGCGAATGTCGGTCAGCGAGTGCGTCTCGTCGGGGCGGTACACGCCTTGCAGCCGCACGGGCACCTTGCGGCACAGGCCGTAGTTGTAGTAAAATTCGAGGTTGTCGGGCTTCGCCACCACAAGGCGGGTGCCCTGCGAGAGTTGCGACGAGATTTGCTTCAGCACGTCCGACACGGGAATGACCACGTGCCCGGTGGCGTTGGCGTAGGTGGCGAAGTCGATGACGATGGGCGTGAAATCCTTGCCGTAGGCATAGTCGAGAAGCACGATGCCCCGGTCGGCGAGCGTCACGTGCACCGCCTCGGGCAAATCTGTCGTCACCACCACGCCCTTAGGCACGCCGCGCAGCTCCACGGGTATGGCAAACTCGCGCTCGTAACTCTCATTGAGGGCCTGGAAAAACCAGAAGACGGTGGAGAGACAGAGAAAAAACAGAAAAATCAAAGCCTGCTTGTCCCACATTCGGGAAAAGCAAACCTTGATTATCCGTTTTATGTCGGCAAAACCGGTCATTTTTCACATGGCGGGTAAGAACCGCCGGCGCAGATTATTTCTTTTCGGCCAAAGGATTGATGGCACTTTTGGCGAACTTAATCTTTACGCCCGTGGCCACTTCGAGCGTCACGGTGTTTTCGGCTTCGTCGATGCTGCGCACCGTGCCGTAGATGCCGCCGATGGTCACCACGTTCTGGCCGACGGCCAGTGCCGAGCGGAACTTCTCGATTTCCTTCTGCTTCTTGTTCTGCGGACGGATCATGAAGAAATACATGATGGCGAAGAGGGCCACCATCATAATGATCATGGACATGCCGCTACCGCCCTGCGCTTGGGCTTGCAATAAATAAAGAGTCATTGTTTTGGGGATTGTTGGGCGCAAAGGCTGCGCCCGGTTATTGAATATTATAAAAGATTATCTCGTTTTGTTCACGATGCCCTGCTCGTGGAGGTTCTTCACGATGCCGTCGAGCATGCCGTTGATGTAAGAGGCACTTTTGGGCGTGCTGTACACCTTGGCGATGTCGAGATATTCGTTGAACGTGACGCTCAGGGGAATGGTGGGGAAGGTGAGTATCTCGGCGAGGGCGATTTGCATGATGATGACGTCCATCACGGCAAGGCGGTTGAACTCCCAGTTGCGCGTGTTGTCGCGGATATAGCCGCGCAGCTCGGCGTCGCGCGTAAGTGTGGCATGGAAGAGGTCCTGCGCAAAGCGGCGGTCGTCCTCCGAACTGAACTCAGGCAGCAGGGGCATTTCGTCGTTGCTCTCTTCCGTGAAGCGCTTGATGGTTTTCAGCACGAACGAGTCTATGATTTCCTTGTCGTCGTTCCAATAGAGGCTGTGGTCTTCGAGCATGGAGTCGATGTCTTCATTGTCGCAGACATACGTTTTATAGAACTTGCGGATCAGTTCGCGGTCGGCGGCAAAGGAGTAATCGGCCTTGTCCACATAGAGCCCGTAGATGTCGCTGTCGATAAAGTCGGAGTAGAGGCGTTTCACGAGATTTTCCTCCTCGTCCCATGCAGCCTTCTGATTTTCGATGTATTCGTTGAGTGTTTTGTTGCTGCGCAGCAGTTGGAGCAACTTGTTGCTGGCCAGTATCTGGTCGGTAGTACTGTTTGAGGCCGCGCCGCTGCGCTGTTCTCTCGCGAGGCGCTGCTCGTTGCGCCGCGCGGCATACTTTTGGATTTCCACGAGCAGGCTCAGGAGATAGAGATACAGTTCGTAAGCCTTGCTCATGCTGAAATTAAGTTCCTTTTCAGCAACGTCCAAAGATTTACCCTCGTTTTGATAGAACGAATAAGTCAGCTGAACCACTTTCAGCCTGATCATTTCTCTGTTTATCATACTGTTTTATAAACTTTCATAGAAGATAAGCGGTGCAAAGTTACGTTTTGCCGCCCGATGGGCAAAATAAAAGCTGTGATTTTCTTATAAGATAAGGTTGAATTTCGGGCTATAGAGTCAACAAGCAAGTGCAATATTACAAATAATGTTTGTAGAACTCTT
>JBJEAH010000241.1:0-5046 GCA_051868815.1 Alloprevotella sp. | reverse complement strand
CAGGGACAGACAAATTGGTGTTGATAGAAAACCAATTGGAGAAGACTGACCATAATCATTTGGGGCAGATTCTAACTTATGCAGCAGGACTTGATGCTGTTACTATTATCTGGATTGCAGAACGCTTCACGGAAGAACACAGGGCAGCCATTGACTGGTTGAATCGCATAACAGATAAAGAATTCAACTTCTTTGGTGTAGAAATAGGCTTGATAAAGATAGACAGCAGTCCAGCCGCTCCAATATTCAATGTCATAGCCAAGCCAAACGGCTGGTCAAAAGATGTTCGTACGTCATCCACCCAGACCTCAAATGAGAATCGAACAGATGCGGAAATGTCAAGATATGAATTCTGGTCTGCATTCTGTGAGTACATGGCTAATAATCCTTCCAAGAAGTTCCGCACACAATCACCTTCTTACAGTCATTGGATGAATATAGCCATTGGTCGCTCCTATTTCCAGATTTGCCTTCTTCTTAATTCGAGGGAGCAGAAGATAACTGTGCAGTTGTATATAGGCGATGACATTGATAAGAAGAACTTTGATGCTTTACTTGCATACAAGGAAGAAGCAGAAACAGCAATTGGCGAAACATTGGACTGGAGGCGACTGGATGGAAAGAAGACATCAACAGTCGACTTGTATAAGAAATGTGATTTCACGAAGAAGTCATCTCAAGCAGAACTCTTTGAGTGGCTGAAAGAATACACAGAACGATTTGTTACTTTCTTCAAGCCCATCATAAAGAAGCTTTAGTGGAAGTTCTTTTTATCTTATAACTTCCTATAATATATAATTATGTGAAGATAATACAGCCAAGGACTATGAGCATGCAAGATTTGACCGAAGAGGATATTAAGTTGCGTTATATTACACCATCCATCATGAACAAAGGGTGGGCTGTGCAGGATATAACCATGGAAACTAAGGTGAAATTGACTGATGGAAAGATTAATCTTAGAGGCAATCTGATGTCACGCGGAAAAGCGAAATACGCAGACTACGTGCTTTACTACAACCGTGCCACTCCTATTGCCATAGTCGAAGCAAAAGATGCGCACCACACCGTGGCTTTTGGCATGCAGCAGGCAAAGGAGTATGCCCAGATGATGGACATCCCTTTTGCATTCAGTTCCAATGGGCTTGGTTTTCAAGAGTATGATTTCCTGACAGGCAAGGAGCGTTCTTTGCCTATGGACTCATTCCCCACAAAAGAAGAATTATACGACCGCTTCCTTGCGGAAAGCAATGGCGGAAAGGGGCTTTCAGATGAAGAAAAGAAAGTCATCAACCAGCCCTACTGCACAGGACAAGACATTTTCCCGCCCCGTTATTATCAGCGCAATGCCGTGAATCGTACCGTCAATGCCGTAGCGCAAGGAAGAAACCGCCTGTTGCTTGTCATGGCAACAGGAACGGGCAAGACCTATACGGCTTTCCAGATAGTATATCGCCTGCTCAAGTCAGGGCTGGTGAAGAAGGTTCTGTATCTGGCAGACAGGAATGTACTGGTCGACCAGTCTATACAGCAAGACTTCAAGCCTTTGTCAAGCACAATCCACAAGGTTGATTATCAGAAGGATTTAGAAACGCACGGCGGGCATTTGGCCTATGAAGTATATTTTTCTCTCTATCAGCAGTTGATTGGGAAAGAAGGGAGGCAGAATTACAAGGAACTTTTCAAGCCGGAGTTTTTTGATATGGTCATTGTGGACGAGTGCCACAGAGGCAGCGCCAAGGACGACAGTTCCTGGCGGGAAATTCTGGAATACTTCAGCGGAGCCATTCAAATCGGTATGACAGCCACGCCGAAGGAAACGAAATACCAGTCAAGCATCACCTATTTCGGCGAGCCTGTATATACGTATAGCCTTAGGGAGGGCATTGAGGACGGCTTCCTTGCCCCCTTTAAGGTGGTCAATGTCACTACCAATATCGGCGACGAATGGCGACCGCTCAAAGACCAAAGAGATATTTACGGCAATCTTATAGAAGACCGCATCTATAATAATTGCGACTATGATTACAACATCATCATTGAAGACCGCATCAGAGAGGTAGCGCACGAGGTAACGCAATACCTGAAAAGCACAGACCGCATGGCCAAGACCATTGTGTTCTGTGCCGATGAAGACCATGCCGACCGTATGCGTACCGCACTTGCCAATGAAAACGATGACCTGTGCAGGAAAAATCCCGACTACGTGGTCCGCATCACAGGAAGCGACCCCTATGGGCAGTCCAAGTTGGACTATTTTATTTCGGTAGCCTCAAAATTCCCGGTGATTGCCACAACGAGCAAACTGCTCTCTACGGGCGTGGACTGCAAGATGGTGAAACTCATCGTACTTGACCAACGCATCAACTCAATGACAGAGTTCAAGCAGATTGTTGGCCGCGGCACCAGAATCCGGGAGAAAGACGGGAAGACCCACTTCACCCTCATGGACTTCCGCAACATCACCCGCCTGTTTGCCGACCCCGACTGGGATGGGCCAATTGAGGTAGACGAGAACTATGCGCCGCAACCGGGGCCGCCCCCGCCGCCATGTCCCGATTGCGGAAAAACGCCTTGCGAATGTCCTTGCCGTGTATGCGGCAAATACCCTTGCGAATGCGAAGTCACGCCGAAGCCTCCCAAACCCATCGTCGACAGGGACGGCTGCACGGTAAAGGTGCTCAACAAGGTGGTTTCTGTATATGACACCAACGGCAAACTGCTGCGCACGGAAAGCATTATAGACTATACCCGAAAGAACATCAACGACACTTACGCCGACCTTGAAGATTTTATCCGCCGGTGGAACGAAGCCGAGAAGAAAGCGGAGATTACCGACCTGCTGCGCGAGAGCGGCATCGACCTCCAGGCATTAAAGCGCGAGAGAAACATGGATGAGGTGGACGATTTCGACTTCATCTGCCATATAGCGTATGGCAAGAAACCGCTGACAAGGCGTGAGCGTGCGGAGCATGTGAAGAAGCGCGACATTTTCAACAAGTATGGTGCAGAAGCGCGCAAAGTGCTTGAAGCCCTGCTCGACAAGTATGCAAATGTGGGGATCACGCAGCTGGAGAGCCGCACCGTGCTGCGTCTTGACCCGTTCCGCCAGATGGGTTCTCCGGCAAATATAGCCAAGTTGTTTGGCGGCAATCAGCAATACGTCTCGGCCGTCAAGGAACTGGAAAGTTTAATTTATAGCAATATAGCATAACCGTATATGGCACTTAATAATTTTGTAAAGAGCATCCGAAACATCATGCGCAATGATGCCGGCATCAATGGCGACGCCCAGCGTATCGAACAGATTGCGTGGATGCTGTTTCTGAAAGTATACGACGAAAAAGAAAACGACTGGGAGTTTAATGAAGATGGTTTCACTTCGTTCATTCCTGAGCATTGCCGGTGGCGCAATTGGGCAAAAGACAAGGGGAATGGAGAGGCACTGACTGCCGACGGCTTGCTGAAGTTTGTCAACGACACGCTCTTCCCCACGCTTAAAGGGCTTGAGGTCTCTCCCTCCACCCCCATGCGCAACGCCATTGTCAGAACCACTTTTGAGGATGCCAACCAATATATGAAGGATGGCGTCCTGCTGCGTCAAGTCATCAATGTCATCGACCAGCTCGACCTTGGCGACTATGAGGAGAGCCATGCCTTTGGCGAGATCTACGAGTCTATCCTCAAAGAGATGCAGTCGGCCGGTTCTGCCGGCGAGTTCTACACCCCGCGTGCCCTCACCGATTTCATGGCAGAAATCATCTGTCCAAAGGTTGGAGAGAAGATGGCCGACTTTGCCTGCGGCACCGGCGGCTTCATCACGAGCTGGCTGAAAGCGCTCGACAAGAAGGTGCACACGGCGGAGGACAAAGAGGAATACGCCAAGTCGGTCTATGGCATCGAGAAGAAGCAGTTCCCCTATATGCTGTGCGTCACCAATATGCTGCTCCACGACATCGACTCTCCCAAGGTGATGCACGACAACTCTCTGACAAAGGATGTGCTCAACTATACCGACGACGACAAGTTTGACGTCGTACTGATGAATCCGCCTTACGGCGGCAGCGAGAAGAACGACATCAAGCAGCATTTCCCGTCCGATTTGAGTTCAAGTGAGACGGCCGACCTTTTCATGGTGCTCATCATGTACCGTCTTGCCAAAAACGGCCGTGCCGCCGTCATTCTCCCCGACGGCTTCCTCTTCGGCACCGACAATGCAAAGCTGGCCATTAAAGAGAAACTGCTCCGGGAGTTCAATCTGCACACCGTGATCCGCCTGCCGGGCAGCATCTTTGCGCCCTACACCTCCATCGCAACGAACATCCTCTTCTTCAACAACGAGCGCGCAGAGGGGGCGGAAGAAGGCTTCTGCACCAACGCCACGTGGTTCTACCGCCTCGACATGCCGGAAGGCTACAAGCATTTCTCCAAGACGAAGCCCATGCGGGCGGAGCATTGTGAGCCCATCATCGCCTGGTGGAACAACCGACAGGAGATTGTAGATACGGAGAGCAACGACGAGAAGTCGCGCCGCTTTACGGCCCGGCAGCTATTGGAGCTGGATTGCAATTTCGACCAATGCAAGTTCCCCAAGGACGAGGAAGAGATACTTCCCCCCGCCGAACTCCTTGCCGACTACTTCAGGAAGCGCAAGGCCCTCGACCACGAGATCGACAAGACGCTGGCAGAGATACAGCGGATATTGGGAATAGAAATAAACCTTTAGGATTGACAAGATGAAAGATTTGACTATATCACAGATTGAACGGCAGAATGTATTAAACAACCATTTCGCCATTGCAACCATTCAAGATCATCTTGGATTGGAAGCAATATTCTATGACAACCAGTATTGGCTGACAAAGAAAATGGTGGCCGACTTCTACGAGGTAGAAGAAAGAACCATAGAAAGATACATTGCACAAAACGAGAAAGAACTAAGCCATAACGGATATGTATTAAGTAAAGGTAAAACGCTGAAAGAAATTAAGTTACAATTTGCTCACGTCATAAATGTCGGGAGCAAGACGACTCAACTGGGACTGT
>JBJEAH010000240.1:0-5064 GCA_051868815.1 Alloprevotella sp. | reverse complement strand
AAATTTCCGAAGTCCTTCCCTCAATGGGGGTGAAGAGTTTAAGGCCGAAATCTTGCTCCAAAGGGGTGGTGTCTGCATAGGTGATCGGCTATGCGATTACAGTTTTTAATTGTAAATAATCAGCCAATCGCTTCCCTTGCCTTTACTACGTTTTATAATACCTTTTTCAGTAAGGCGGGCTGTGATGGTTTTAACAGTTCTCTCTGATTTCTTTATTTCTTTTGCAATAAACGCTTGTTCCGCTGAAGGCTCATGCTGTATTATTCTCAGCACGGCAATCTCCTCCAAAGTGCAATCTTTGCACTTCGATGGCAGTGAAAGTGCAAAATTTGCACTTTGAGAACTGCTTTTTGCACTTTGCACATCAGCAGGTTTCCAGTCTAAATGCAGTTCTCTGTTGCGGAGCGGTGTAGTTTCACCAAGTAGCATATTGCGAAAGAAACGTTCCAGGAATACAGTCGTTTCTGTTATTCCCTTTTGCAGATTACTATAATTGGCACGAACCAGAGCATTACGGAAATACCAAGAGTTGGTGGCAAAGACATCGTTGGTTACTTTGAAACCAAGTGTTTTCAGATACTTAATCATAAAGACAGCCGTACTACGGGTGTTGCCCTCGCCGAAAGCATGAATCTGCCAGAGGTTGGCACAGAAACGTGTCAGATGACTGATGGCTTCATCTATACTTTTGCCCTCATAACTGTAGTTCCGTTCTTGCCCCATATCATACTCCAATGTCTCGCTGATAGTATCAGCACTGGCGTAAAAGACCGTCTCGCCTCGTAACACCCATTCTCGCTTGGTGATATTATAGTCACGGATGAGGCCGGCAAACTTATAGATGCCCTCAAACAGACGGCGATGAATGGATATCAACTGCGTTGGCGAGAAGTTGAAAGTTTGCTCCTGAAGTAACTCCGTGATACGAGCAGAAACCTTATCAGCTTCCTCAGTCCTCTCTCCTTCTGCCTCTTTGCTCCCAGTTTGAGATTTATAGTAGCTGTCGATTAGTTGCTTCGCCTCGCTGATGGTGATATCACCTTCGATGTGGCGACGAGCAGTTTCTAACAAGTATGGCGATGCCTTAAGACCATCAACCTCCTGCAAACCAATTGCTGTCTGCCAAGCACGACCGCGTTCCTGTTCTTGGGGTTCACCTTGACGGATGTACTCATCGAGTTCATATATGTATTGTCTGTCTTCTGCCATATTATAACGTTTCTTTGTTTGCAAATATTAATCGACAGCAGTCAAATCTTCCACCTCCGCCACATCTCAGGCACGAGCAGCACGGGCGAGGTGATGAGCAGCAGCAAGAGCCAGTCGGTGAGGCAGAGCGGGGCAACGCCGAACATGCTGCCGCCGAAGGTGACGATGAGAATTTGCCCCACGACGATGAGCGCGGCTATCAGCAGGAAACCACGGGCGGAAGCAATGTGGGAGAGGGCGGAATGGTGGGTGGCAAAGGCGCGGGCGTTGAACATGTTCCACAGCTGGAGCAGCACGAAGATGGTGAAGAACAGGCTCTCTTCGTAGCGCGTGAGCAGCCCGCTGCCGTCATGCGCGGCAGAGAAGAAGGAGGTGAGAGCCGTGACGTCGAAATATCTGAAATATTCAGCTAAGGCCATCAGCAGGGCGGTGAAGAGCAGTCCCGTGCCGAGCAGGCGTTTCCACATGGCGCGGGTGATGATAAAGTCGTCGCGGCGGCGCGGCTGCTCGCTCATCACCTCCCGTGAGGGCGGCAGGGAGGCAAGTGCCATGGCGGCGAAAGTGTCCATAATGATGTTCACCCACAACATCTGCGTCACCGTGAGCGGCGACTGCTTGCCCGTGAACGCGCCGAGCAGCACCACGAGGCAGGCACTTACGTTGATGGTCATCTGGAACAGGATAAACCGCTGGATATTCTTGTAGAGCGAGCGGCCCCACATCACGGCGTTGGCAATGCTGGCAAAGGAACTGTCCATAATCGTGATGTCGGACGCTTCCTTGGCCACGCCCGTGCCGTCGCCCATCGAGAGACCCACATGGGCGGCTTTCAGGGCGGGCGCATCGTTGGTGCCGTCGCCCGTGACGGCCACCACCTGGCCTTTCTTCTGCAAAGTTTCCACGAGCCGCTTTTTGTCCATCGGACGGGCGCGGGAGATGATTTTTAGGTCGAGAATGCGCTCTTCGAGTTCGGCGTCGGTGAGGGAGGCGAACTCGGGGCCTGTAATCTCGCACCGCGCATCATCGCCGGGCTGCCACAGACCTATCTGCCGCCCTATTTCGCGGGCGGTGCCCGGCGTGTCACCTGTGACAATCTTGACTCTGATGCCTGCATCGATGCAGGCTTTCACAGCATCGGGCACATCGGGACGCACGGGGTCGGAAATGGCGGCGAAGCCGAGGAACGTGAGGTTGCGCGCCGTGCAGCGGCCGTCGCGGAACGTTTCGCTCGTATCGTCCAGAATCTGATAGGCGAAGCCCAGGGTGCGCATGGCCTTTTGCTGATAGCCGAGAAGCATGGCGGTGAGCTGTTCCTGCGTGATGCCCGCCGCAGTGCGGCAGCAGAGGCCGAACACGATTTCAGGCGCACCCTTCAAGTACAGGATGCGCTTGCCGGGCAGCAGGGCGGAGCGCACCACAGTGCCCATATACTTGCGCTCGGTGGAGAAGGTGAGCTGTTCCTCCACGGCGGCATTGCCGCGCAGGGCTTCATAGTCCTGCCCGAGGCCGTGGAGCCAAAGCAGCAGCGCACCCTCGGTGGGGTTGCCCATCACGCGCGGCTGACTGTCGCCAAGGTCGAGGAAGGCCGTGGAATTGACGGCGATGCCCTCCGCAATAAGTTGGCCGTAGGTGCTTTTGAAGTCAACGGCGGTGTTGTCGGGGAAGGGGAAGAAGCGCGTTTCGTAGACACGCATCTGATTTTGTGTGAGCGTGCCTGTCTTATCGGTGCAAATCACGGTGGTCGCGCCCATGGTTTCACAGGCGTGCATCTTGCGCACGAGGCTCTGGGCTTTCAGCATGCGCCGCATACTCATGGCGAGCGAGAGCGTGACGCTCATGGGCAGGCCCTCGGGCACGGATACGACTATCAGCGTGACGGCTATCATTACCGTTTGCAACATCTCGGAGAGGAACGGCAGCCACTCGAAACCGGCGGCACCCATATTTAAATAATAAAGAAGCAGGCGACCGGCCACGATGAGTGCGGCCATGGCGTAGCTCACCTTCGTGATGACGGCGCTGAGGCGGTCGAGCTGATGGTTGAGCGGCGTTTTTACGGAGTTGTCGATTTGCGCCGCCACGAACACGCGCCCGTTTTCCGTTTGGTCGCCCACGGCGGTGACGCGCATCACGCCGTGCCCGTCTACCACCGTCGTGCCGCGCAGGGCATGGTTGGTAGGGTAGGTGGCATCTTTGTCAAAATCCTCTTCGCGCACGGACTTCTTTACCAAAGGCTCGCCCGTGAGCGTGGATTCGTTGATTTGTAGGGAAATGGCTTCGATGAGTTCGCCGTCGGCGGGGATTTCGTTGCCCGTGTTGAGGATCACGATGTCGCCCACCACGATGTCGCGCTTCGGCACTTCGGTGATGATGCCGTTCTCGCCGCGCACCACCTGCACGGGGTCATCGTCGCTCACTTGGTTGAGAATGTCGAAGGCGCGGTTGGCGCGGACTTCAAACCAGAAGGCGATGCCCGTGGCGAGGATAATGGCGAAGAAGATGCCGGCAGGTTCGAAGAATGCGTCCAGCCCCGCCTCTCCCTGGCTGAACTCGAAGCAGGAGATGCCCACCGAGGCCAGCAGCGCGAGGAGCAAGATGCGGATTATGGGGTCTTGGAACTTTTCGAGAAAGAGTTTCCATAGAGGTGTTTTCTCGGGCGGTGTCAGTACGTTTGCGCCGTGCTTGGCACGGCTTTCTTCTACTTGCTTTTCCGTAAGGCCTATACGGGGGGCGGTTTGTGACATGATTTTGCGGGTTGGTTATAAGATAATGTATAAATCGTTTTGCAAATGTAGTGTTTTTATTTCGCCCACACTGCCCTTTGAATGAAAAAGCCGTTTTGCCTTATTTTTTTTGTCCGCTATTTTCTTTTTTTGCCCACGAAAGATAGTGGGCAAATATTATTTCGTGGATTTCGAGTTTAATCTTTTTATTATAAAACACTATGGAACAGCAAACTGAATTTCGCCCCTCTGTGGGCATGCAAGAATTTATGGAACAGCTTATTGCACAATTCGTGGGCGAAAACCGATATGGCACGGCCAGTAATTACCGCCGCGCCCTGCGCCGCCTCAATCTCTTTACCGAGGGACGCCGCCTGCCGCTTAGTGCGGTCACGGCAGAGTGGGCGGCGGCATACGAGGCACACCTTACGGGGCAGGGGCTGACGCGCAATTCCGTGTCGTTTTATTTGCGCACGCTGCGGGCGGCATACAACAAGGCGGTGCAGCGCGGACTGGTCGCGGCGGGCGACCCCTTTCGAAGGGTATATACCGGCGTGGAACGTACGCGCAAACGGGCAGTATCTGCCGACGTGCTCCGCACGCTCCTCGATGCCGACCTCGGCCGTCGGCGCGGTTTGGCATTTGCCCGCGACCTGTATCTGTTCAGTTTCTGCACAAGGGGCATGTCGTTCATCGACCTCGCTTTTCTTCGGCGTGCCGATGTGCGCGACGGGTGCATCTACTACACGCGCCGCAAAACCGGGCAATCGCTCGCCGTGCGCGTGGAACCGCTGGCGGCACGCCTCATGGCGCGTTATTCAACAAATGCCTCGCCTTACGTCTTTCCCATTCTCCGCAGCAGCGACCCGATGGAGGCGTACCGCCAATACTGCGTGGCGCTCAACTATTACAACCGCCGCCTGCACCGCCTCTCGGAACTCCTGCATCTGTCCACGCCACTCACATTCCACACGGCGCGCCACGGCTGGGCCACCGCTGCCCGCAAAGCCGGTGCGCCCGTTTCGGAAATAAGCGAGGCACTGGGTCACACATCGGAGCGCACTACGCGCATCTACCTCGCCTCGTTTGAGGCATCGGCTATCGACCGTCTCAACCGCAGCATCTTGGCATC
>JBJEAH010000239.1:0-5074 GCA_051868815.1 Alloprevotella sp. | reverse complement strand
CTATAGTTCTGGGCAAGCATATCCTGGAGGTTCATTCCACAGAGGTAGAAAGAAAGCATGAATATGTCCCTTGCAACTCCAATCATGGGAGCCCTTTCTTCCGAAAGGTCCACGTCCCTAATCATCCTTAATTGTTCAAGAGTGATGGTACAATCCCTTCGTGTGGGTTCTGGATCCTGGTAGTCAGCATAAGGGCTCACGTCAAACTCTACGAACTTCTGACGAATGGCGTAGTTGATGAGCGTATGGATATGTCTCATCTTTATTGATATGGTACTCTTGGACAGTCCTCGGTTCTCTTTCAAGAAAAGCTCAAATCGGTGCAAAGAGTCCGATGTTATCAGCTGCATGAGGTAGTCAGAGCCGAAGAACATTTCAAAGTAGCAGAGTGCGTCCCTATATAGCTTCAATGTTCCATCCTTATATTGATTGCGTCGAGTGGTGAGAAACTTCTCCCCTATATCGTGTATACTTTTTGGTCCTGAATTACCCTCTTCTTCCTCTATGTATTGCACCAATTGTGAACAAGTATAGTATTCGATGTCCTTTGCCATATCGCATATGGAATATATCTTGTTCATCCTAATGCGAAGCTGCTGATTGATGTAGGAAGCGTTGTTCACTCCCACGACCTGCCCATTCACGAGATTTTCCAGTCCTGGCACAACATAGCGTGTCACAAAGTAACGTGTCTGCCCTTTGTGAGATATGGCTATGCGGACCTTGTGCGTTCCGTCTGCCAAAACTTTTGCTGGTAATAATACGACCCTTAAATTCATGACCGACAATTTTCCGACAATAATCCGACAACTGTTTTTCGTTCCGACAACGTTCCGACAACAGTTTTCTGTGTACTGGTATTTTATAGTATATCTTGTAACTTACTGATAATCATACAAAAATCTATGTTTTAGCCATTTTGGGAAGTCCCCGTCAATGGCCACGGTGATTTTTTTCATATTGTTCTTTTAGTAAACAAGTTAACGAGTAGACAAGTAAACGAAATGCGTAGTTATTTAAACGAATAGGCCAGGCTGCCCATAATGGACGACGCCGCCAAATGATAGCGGGCGTACGACAGTCCGAATTTAAATCCTTTCAGGTCTATACCCGCGCCGAAAGAGAGGCCGGCCAGTTTGGAAGAGCCGGAGGCTTTCAGTTCGTAGGCGCGGCGGAAGTTATAGCCGGCGGCGATGTAGAGATAGTTAGTCGGCAAGATGTCCAGCCCCACAACGAAATGGTTGAGCAGTTTCGAGCCGAATTTTACTTTCTGAGAGTCAGCATCGGGCAGGGCATAATAGTCCGACTTCCAGCGCGTCACGTCGGTAAAGGCGGCATGGATGCGCACGGGCAGGTGGTCGAAACCTTTTGAAAAGCCGAGCGTGAGGGTAAAAGGCAGGTGCGTCTTCATGCCGTCGTCGTAGGCTTTGACCTGCGTGCCGATGTTCTGCACCGAGAGCGAGGCCGAGAGGTCCTGCTCCTCGTCGAAATAGTTAATGCCGAGGTCAACGGCAAGTGCCACGGAGGAGTAGTCCGCCAGTTTCGAGTAAATCATCTTCAAGGCCGCGCCGCCCGTCCAGCGGTCGGAAAAGAGATAGCTGTAGCCGCAGTTAACGACAATGTCTTTCGGTGCGAACTCGCCCAGCACGCGCCCCTCGGCGTCTGTCTCGTCCATCTTTCCGTAGTTCATGTATTGCATGGCGAGGGCGGCCGTGTGGCGTTCGCCGAAGGCGTGTACATACTGTGCGCCCATCCACGAGGAGCCGCCGGCGTAGGTCATAAAGTCCAGTCCGGCCGACTTGCCCGACACGTTGGCATAGAGCGCGGGGTTAGCCCAGCCTGCGGTCGGCGTGTCCTCCACGAGCGTGTTGTTCACGCCGCCGAGTGCGGCCACGTGCACCGACACCGGCAACCTCACGGCGTTGAATGAGGAGGAATATTCCTGCGCCCGTCCCGAAACGAAGGCAAAAAGCAGGAAGCATAAGGCAGCGGTTAGGCTTTTTTTCATTGCTTAAACGGAAAATAGTGGTCAAAGATACTATAAATTTAGTTTTTGGCAGTAATTTTGCCATATGAAAAGCCCGTTTTCGGCTCTTCGGCGATGTTTATCTCGTAGATTATCGGCACTCGGCAGTAGGGGCGTTTTGCAAAACGCCCGCCAAGTGCGCCGCTCTGGTATTAATCAATGAGGCAATCATTCACCAGGCGTTTTGCAAAACGCCCCTACTTTTTATATAAACGTGCGCGCTCCCGATTTATTTTCTAAAGAATGGTGTAATCTTGTTTTTGAAGGCAGAAACAAGGATTACGGCGCGTATGCCATACGCAGCCGCGCCGGCAAGCGTTATCGCCGCGCGCTGTTGGCGGTGGTGTCATTGCTTGCGCTATGGGTGGCGTTTCAGGTGGGATATATGCTGATAAAGCGCAATGCCATTGAGGCGGGATTGAAAGCGGCCGAAGAGGCACTTGTCAATATGAAGCGGACGAAAGTAAAAGATGCTTACGAACTCAAATTTGTTTCCACAGGACGCCGCCCGGTAGCGTCGCATCTGCTGAAAGGAGAAAGTGCCGCCGTGCCCGAGATTACGGAGGAAACTACGGAACTGAAATCTTTCGGCTATGACGTTCCTGCTTTGACTGAAGAAGAACTTGACCAGATAGTCTTGCCTGAAGAACTCGCCAGCCCTTTGCAGCAAGACACGCTTGCCCCGGTTGTGGGCAAGGCGTTTGTGCCCACGGAGGTGGTGACGCAGATGCCGCAGTTCCCCGGCGGGCCGAAGGCGTTCATGAAATGGCTCGACGAGAATATTCCCTATCCGCGCCGCTGCCTCAAAGCGCATATCGGCGGCGAGGTGGTGGCATCATTCATCGTGCAGCCCAGCGGCAAAACCGTAGATTATGAAATCGAAAAAAGCGCGCACCCCGACCTTGCCGCAGCCGTGCTCATGGCACTCAGGCGTATGCCGGGCTGGCAGCCGGGGCGCGACGAGCAGGGACTGCCCACGCCGGTGCGCGTCACCGTCCCCGTGAGTTTTGAACCGTAAAAATACTTGTTTACTCGTTTACTGATACATCTTTATATATATCATCATGCCCAACCTGCCCACCATAGAGATTGATGAAGCCTCCGGCTTTTGCTTCGGCGTAACTACTGCCATCAGCAAGGCAGAGGACGAACTGCGCCGCAGCGGCTCGCTCTATTGCCTCGGCGACATTGTGCACAACGGCAGCGAGTGCGAGCGCCTCCATGCCCTCGGGCTTGCCACGATCGACCACGAGCGGTTTGCCCGACTGCCGGAGGGGTCGCGCGTGCTGCTTCGGGCGCATGGCGAACCGCCTGCCACGTATGCCGCCGCTGCCGAGCGGGGCATTGCGCTCATTGATGCCACCTGCCCCGTGGTGCTGCAACTGCAACGCCGCATTCGCAAGGTGTATGAAGAGGAGCGGCGCCCGCAGATCGTGATTTACGGCAAGCGCGGCCATGCCGAGGTGCTTGGGCTTGTGGGGCAAACGGAGGGCGAGGCCGTCGTTGTGGAACAGCTTTCGCAACTGGACGCGCTGGTGGACTTTCGCCGCGACATCTGCCTCTTTTCCCAAACCACCAAACCCCTTGAAGGTTTCCGCGAAATCGTGGACTACATCACGGCACACATCGTTGCGCCCGCCACGTTCCGCTATTTCGACACCATTTGCCGCCAAGTGGCGAACCGCCTGCCCAACATACGCTCCTTTGCCGCCCGCCACGACGTGGTGCTTTTTGTCAGCGGACTTAAAAGCAGCAACGGCCGCGTACTCTACGAGGCATGCCGCGAGGTCAATCCGCGCTCCTATCTCATTGACGGCCCCGCCGCCATCGATTTCAGTTGGCTGCGCTCGGCCACCAGCGTGGGCATCTGCGGCGCAACGTCTACGCCCAAATGGCTCATGGAGCAATGCCGCGAGGCGGTGAGTAAGAAATTTAGGGAAGAATAAGGCGGCGTTTTTATTTATTGCCAGTAAATAAAATTGAGTGTTTTTATTTATCGCCAGTAAAGATAGTGCAAGGCGAGCGCAGAAGACCAAGCTTGCTTGAAGTCTTATGCCGAGCCGCAGCCTATCTTATGAAAATAAATCGGCTTTTATCGCCCGCCGACAAACAGGCACACCATGCTCAGCAGCACGAGCAGGAGGTCGAAGGCCTTGGCGCGCAGGTTCTTTTCGCGGAAGAGCCATGCGCCCACGCAGAACGACACGAGCACACTGCTGCGGCGCACCATCGACACCACGGAAATCAGGGCATCGGGATTGCTCAAAGCATAGAAATAGGCGAGGTCGGCGGCGGTGAGAAAAAGGGAAATCAGCACAATGCTCCATTTCCACGAAAAAGGCTGCGCCTCGCCGCGCCGGCGGGCAGGCAGCCATAGGACGAGTAGTACGGCAGTCATCATGACGGCCTGATAAAGGTTGTACCACCCCTGCACGAACATGCGGTCGAGCCCCGCGCCGCCCGACGCTTCGGGCGCAAGCAGGTATTTGTCGTACAGGCCGCTCATTGCGGCCAAGAGGGCGGCGGCCACGAGGAGCAAGATGTGGCGGTTGCGGGCAAAACTGATGCCCTCGCGCTTGCCGCTGCGCGAAAGCAGGTAGAACGACGTGACGGCCAGCAGCACGCCCGCCCACTGCCAGGCGTTGAGCCGCTCGCCGTAGATGAGCATCGCGCCGAGCAGCGTCAGCACGGGGCGCGTGGCGTTAATCGGCCCCACAATCGTGAGCGGCAGCTGTTTTATTGCTATGTAGCCGCACAGCCAAGAGGTGAGCACAATGCAGCTTTTAAGCACTACTAAGGCGTGCGCCGCCGGCGTGCCGCCGGGGATAAAGTACGCACTTTCCGCGCCCACCGTGCCCAGTGCAGAGCCCACAATGCCGGGCAGGAAGAGGGCGCAACAGATACACGTGTTGATGCAGAGCACAGGGATTACGGCGTTGCCGCGCAAGGCGTGCTTCTTGCACACGTCGTAACAGCCGAGCAGGGCGGCGGAAAGAAAGGCAAAGGCGAGCCACATAGGAATACAATTTTAGTAAACAAGTAGACGAG
>JBJEAH010000238.1:0-5087 GCA_051868815.1 Alloprevotella sp. | reverse complement strand
ATACGGAGATGATTGATAGCGACTATAAGTACGACCCGCGCGTGGCGTGGATTGAAGACCGCTACTGGGTCACTTGGTGCAACGGCTACCACGGCCCCACCATCGGCATTGCCTATACCTTCGATTTCCAGACGTTCTATCAGTGCGAAAACGCCTTTTTGCCCTTCAACCGCAACGGCGTGCTTTTCCCTGAAAAGATTAACGGTAAATATGCCATGCTCTCGCGTCCGAGCGACAGCGGCCACACGCCTTTCGGCGATATTTACATCAGTTTCAGCCCCGACATGAAGTATTGGGGCGAGCACCGCAGCGTGATGAAGACCGTGCCGTTTGAGCAGAGCGCCTGGCAATGCCTCAAAATCGGCGCGGGCACTGTGCCTATCCGCACCGATGAGGGCTGGCTGATGTTCTATCACGGCGTTATCCAGACGTGCAACGGTTTCCGCTACTCTATGGGTGCCGTCCTGCTCGACCTCGCCGACCCCACGAAGGTGCTGCACCGCTCTATGGAATACCTCCTTGCGCCTGCCGCCCCCTACGAACTTTGCGGTGATGTGCCCAACGTGGTGTTCCCCTGCGCCGCCCTGCATGAGGGCGACCGCGTGGCCGTTTACTACGGCGCGGCAGATACCTGTGTAGGCATGGCGTTTGGCCATATCTCCGAAATCATTGAGTTTTTGAAAAAACAATGACATAGCGAGTAGGGGCATTTTGCAAAATGCCCGCCCTGTGTGCCGGGAGGCAATCATTAACCGGGCGTTTTGCAAAACGCCCCTACTTGATTTCTGTTTTATGAGAAAAATCAGCATTTCCCTTTTTGCAGCCTTACTTTCCCTGTCGTGCTGCTTTGCCGAGAAGAGGCCGGTGGACTATGTCAACCCCTTCATCGGCACCACCAACTTCGGCACCTGCAACCCCGGCGCGGTATGCCCCAGCGGCATGATGAGCGTCGTGCCGTTCAACGTGATGGGTTCCGATAGCAACAAGTACGACAAGGACAGCCGCTGGTGGAGCACGCCATACGAGTTCCACAACGTGTTCTTCACGGGCTATTCCCACGTGAACCTCAGCGGCGTGGGCTGCCCCGACCTCGGTTCGCTGCTCGTGATGCCCACGGTGACCGATACGCTTTGCGTGGATTTCCGCCAATACGGTTCCGCCTACGCCGCCGAGCAGGCACACCCCGGCTACTATACCAACACCCTCACGCGCTACGGCGTGAAGACGGAGGTCACTGCCACGCCGCGCTGCGCCGTCCACCGCTACACCTTCCCCGGCGGTCGCTCGCACATTCTGCTCAACCTCGGCGAGGGGCTTACCAACGAAACGGGCGCCACGCTGCGCCGCACCGCGCCGAACGAGGTGGTCGGCAGCAAACTCCTCGGCACGTTCTGCTACGATGCCCGCCAGGCGGTATTCCCCATCTACTTCGTGATGCGCGTGGAGCGCAAAGGGCTGACCGCAGGCTACTGGAAATTCCAGCGTCCCAAGAAAGGCGTAGAGGCGGAATGGGACCCCGACGACAATAAATATAAACTCTACACGCGCTACGCCAAAGACCTCTCTGGCGACGACATCGGCGCATGGTTCAGTTTTGATGCCGCAGAAGGCGAACAGGTGGAAGTGCGCATGGGCGTATCATTCGTCAGCATCGAAGGGGCGCGGCGCAACCTCGAAGCCGAACTTTCGGGCAAGACGTTCGACCAAGTGCGTGCCGAGGCTGAGGGCAAATGGAACGAAGACCTTTCGCGCATACTCGTAGAGGGCGGCACGGAGGAAGAAAGAACCGTGTTCTACACCGCGCTCTATCATCTGCTCCTCCACCCCAACATCTTGCAGGACACCGACGGTCGTTATCCCATGATGGAAGGCGACGGCATCGGTACGGTGCCTGCCGGGCGCAACCGCTACACCGTGTTCTCCCTGTGGGACACCTATCGCAACGTCCACCAGTTGCTCTCGCTCGTCTATCCCGAACGGCAGGCCGACATGCTGCGCTCCATGACGGGCATGGCAAGCGAATGGGGCTGGCTGCCCAAATGGGAACTCTACGGCCGCGAAACGTTCACGATGGAAGGCGACCCCGCCATTCCCGTCCTTGCTGACAGTTATCTCAAAGGCCTGCGCGATTTCGACGTTGAGGCTGCCTACGCCGCCGCCCGCCGCAGTGCGCTCACGCCGGGCAAGGACAATCCCATGCGCCCCGACAACGACGACTATATGCGCCTCGGCTACGTGCCGCTCAGGAGCGAGTTTGACAATTCCGTGAGCCACGCCCTCGAATACTACGTGGCCGACAATGCCCTCGCCCTTTGGGCAAATGCTTTGGGCAAGACCGATGATGCCCGGCTGTTCAGGCAGCGTGCCCTCGGCTGGCGCAAATATTTCAGTGCCGAGTACGGCACACTGCGTCCCCTGCTGCCCGACGGCACGTTCCTCACACCCTTCAATCCCCGACAGGGCGAGAACTTCGAGCCAAGTCCCGGTTTCCACGAGGGCAATGCCTGGAACTACACGTTCTATGTGCCGCACGACATTGACGGACTTATAAAACTTATGGGCGGCGCAAAGAAATTTACCGCCAATCTGCAAGCCATTTTCGACAAGGGGCTTTACGACCCCGCCAATGAGCCAGACATCGCCTATCCCTACCTCTTCTCGCGCATCAAGGGCGAGGCATGGCGCACGCAAGACCTCACGCGCAGCCTGCTCCGCAAGCATTTCACCACCCAGCCCGACGGCATTCCCGGCAACGACGACACGGGCACCATGTCGGCTTGGGCCGTCTTCTCGATGATGGGTTTCTATCCCGACGTGCCGGGCGACCCGTCCTACACGCTCACCGCCCCCGTGTTCTCCCGCATCACCCTGCACCTCGACCCCGCCCTTTGCGGCGGCAGGGAACAACTGGTCATCACCGCACCGGGCGCTTCTTGGACCGACACGCGCCACATCTCCTCCGTGCGCCTCGGCGGCAAGCCCTGCAAGGGTTACCGTCTGACGCACAAGCAACTCACGGAGGCGGGCACGATTGATTTTGAACTGTCGGACAAATAAAGCCGAAAGCGGGCGTATTTCCCCCGATACATATATATTATTTATAAAAACCTCAGACGCTATGAACAAAAAACTAATCCTTCTCCTTATCCTGCTCACGGCGGGGCTTCCGGTGCCTGCGCAGATTTCTTCCCTTGAAGAACTCTCCGACAACAAGGCATACACGCTCTACAACCCTTATTTCACCACCTATGCCGTGTATGATGCAGAGGCCAACCCCGACCTCGTGTGGGCGGCAGGCATGACCAATCCCAACGGCAGCGTTTCAAATGCCTCCTATGCGCAGCCCGTTGACCTCACCGACCCTTCCAGCAGTTGGATGATAGTAAACTTTCGGGGCAAATGGTACGTATACAACATAGGGGCTGAAAAGTTCCTCGCCGTGGGCCATACCCCCAACAACCCCTCTACGGCCTCTGCCAAGATGCAGGCCACGCCCGTTGCCGTGGAGTTTGCCAAAAACGGCGAAGGCTTCTCCCTCTGCTCCTATCCCGGCAACCTCCACTACCTCTGCGCCGCGCCGCAGTTGCCCTATCCCGTCAGCATTTGGAACGCCGCCGACAATGGCTCTACATGGGTTATCTCCGAAAATGAAAACGTACAGCCCGACAGCGCCGCCTGCTTCGGCAAACTCGAAGAGGCCTTCCCCGAACAAGTTGCCCTTAGCATCGACACCCGTCACGGCTACATTTGGAGCAGCGCAGAAGGCGGTGCCATGCCCAATAGCACCGCCAAGGGGCGTGACTTCACTTTCTATGCCACCTCGCAGGCCGGTTGGCATTGTCCCGAAGGGCTGCTTGTGCGCTGCGGCGAAAATGAGTGGAAAAAGGAAGTCCTTCCTTGGACCGACGTTACCGAAATAACGATTGCCGGCGAATACATTACTGACTCCGTATTTATTTCCGGCGAATGGCAGCGCGACGACACCAACGAGGCGGCCCGCGTGCTGGTGTTCAGCGATGAGTTCGACGGCACCGGCGAGCCCTCCGGCGAATGGTGGAAGCGCACGGAACGCCAGGGGGCAACCTGGAACCGCTGGTGCTCCGACTCACCCCTCGTGGTCTACTGCGCTGACGGCGCATTGCATTGCCTTGCTATCCCCAACCCCGACACATCGACCGACCCCGCCGAAATGCTCACGGGCGGCATCAAGACGCAGGGCAAGTTCGACTTCAAGTGGGGCAGGGCAGAGGCGCGCATCAAGACCACCCAGCACATTGGCAACTTCCCCGCCTTCTGGATGATGCCCACCGACAACAGCCTCGGCTGGCCCAACAATGGCGAAATAGACATCTGGGAAACCATCGACACGGAGGACCGCGCCTATGGCACCGTCCACACCAACTGGACCTATAATCTGAAAAAAGGTGGCAATAGCCGCTATATGGAGGGCTTGGACTACGATTATTGGCACATCTTCGCCGTGGAATGGGACGCCACGTCCATCACTTGGTATGTTGACGGCAAGAAGATGTGGAGCTATCTCAAGAGCACCAATCAGAGCGAACTCGACGACGGTCAGTGGCCGTTTGATGCCCCGTTCTATCTCATTCTCAATCAGAGTGTGGGCAGCGGCGCGTGGGCCAAGCCTGCCGACACAAGCTTCACCTACGAAACGCAGTTTGACTGGGTGCGCGTCTACCGCAAGCAGGAAGACATTTTAGGCATCAAGGATATCCGCCGCGCGGACGCTTCGTGCGCCCCCTCCGCTTGCTACGACCTCAGCGGCAGGCTCCTGCCCCGTATGCCCAAGCAAGGGGTTTTTATTCAGAATGGCAAACTAATCATGCGATAAGCACGTTAGGAAAATAACAAAGCCCTGCCAGAATGTTTGCATACGTCTTGGCAGGGCTTCTTATATGTGTAAGATTGCTGTTTGGTAGCGGGGGTGTGTCAAAATGTTCTTAAAAGTGCGATTTCTCGCCATGGCAAATTTCGAGTAAACTCAAATTTGCTCATCTGGCTTAACGAAATCGTTCGTGTAGCCCTGAAAGGGCTTAATAACAAAGCACAGGGGCTTGCCCCTGTGG
>JBJEAH010000237.1:0-5144 GCA_051868815.1 Alloprevotella sp. | reverse complement strand
TAGAACACGTTGTGCCCCTTGTTTTCTTTAAGCACGTCGGGCAGCAGGCTCTGGTCGCCGTACATGGCATTGTCGATAAACGGTATGCCCGTTATCCAGTTGCCGTGCTCGAGTTCGCCGTTGCCCTGAATGTCGTTCTGTCTGCCGGCAAAGTTCCACATGAAGTAGCGCCAGTACATGAAGTTCACCTGATACGACAGGAAGAAGCGCAGGTTGGCGCCCTGTGTGGGTATTTCGCCCGGATAGTCGTAGCCGTCGGCGGTGCGGAACGTCACCTGCTTCATCGGCACTCCGCCCAACCAGTCGTCGTAGGCTTGCGCGTGGCTGGCGGAATAGATGCGCGGGAAGAGCATCGTCAAGGCACTGGGATAGGTAAGCCCTGTGGTTTCCGATACCGTCTCGTAACTGTCTTTTTCGTCGGCCGAAGCCTTTTCCTTGCGCTGAATGCGCTCGCCTTTCTCGTAGCCAATGGCATCGGCCGCCAAGGCCTGTTCCTGCGAGTTGTAGGCTTCGCCCATAAAGAGCGGGCGGCTGCCGTATTGCTCACGGCCGAGGTAGGTGCCGAGCGTGAAGATGTCTTCGGGCGAGTTTTGGTCCATTGGCGTGTTCTGCGTGGAGCGGATCACGATGACGGCATACGAGGAGTAGCCTATCATCAGCATCAGCATGCAGAGCAGCGAGGTGTTGAGGAAACGCTTGCGCAGCAGGTAGTTGCCCTCTTTGTCCTTCATGTTCAGCACAAACACGAGTGCGCCGAGCACAACGACGCCGATGGCGATTGCGCTGCCGCCGTGGCCGTAGAACGGTATGCCGAGCAGGGCGACGGAGAGCGTGTAGAGCACGACGGAGCGTTTGCGGTCTTTCTTCGTGGTGCTCCAAATAGCGGTGAGCACCACGCCGATCAGTACGAGCAGATATACCACCATGCCCGTGTTGAACGGCAGGCCGAGGGTATTCACGAAGAACAGCTCAAACCAGCCGCCTACCTTCACGATGCCGGGCACCACGCCGTAGAGCACGGCGGCCACGAGCACCATTGACACGCCGAGTGCGATGAGCGAGCCGCGCAGACCGGCTTGGGGCGATTTCTTATAATAATATACCAAGGCGATGGCGGGCAGGCAGAGCAGGTTGAGCAGGTGCACGCCGATGCTAAGTCCCGTGAGGTAGAAAATAAGCACGAGCCAGCGGTCGGAGTGGGGCTCGTCGGCGTGGTCCTCCCATTTCAAAATCAGCCAGAACACCAAGGCGGTGAACATCGAGGAGTAGGCATAAACTTCGCCCTCGACGGCCGAGAACCAGAACGTGTCGCTCCACGTGTAAGCCAGCGCGCCCGTCAGACCGCACGCCATTATTAATATTGTCTGCGTCCACGTGGTGACGATGCCGTCGGTGCAGATGAGTTTGCGGGCGAGGTGCGTGATGCTCCAGAAGAGGAAGAGAATACACATGGCCGAAAGCAGCGCCGACATGATGTTCACGCAGTAGGCCACCTTGGCGGGGTCGTCGGTGAACTGCGAGAACAGGTTGCCCGTCAGCATGAAGAAAGGTGCTCCGGGGGGATGCCCCACTTCGAGCTTGAAGGCCGTGGTGATGAACTCGGGACAGTCCCAAAAGCTTGCGGTAGGCTCAACGGTGCTGCAATACGTAAAGGCAGCCACGAGGAAGGCGAGCCAGCCGGTAAGGTTGTTTACAAGTTGAAATCTCTTCATTATTTTGAATAAAGCTGTTGCGGAAATCATGCCTTGCTGCGGAGCAAGATGCACACTAACTTGCAAAATTATGGATAAAATCGCAAGCGCGGGGTGCGCGGCGGCGTTTTTTTTGCATTTCCTTATAAGATAAGCGGCTTAACGCCCGAAAATCGCCCAAACTTTTCCTAACTTTGCAGGGCAAAAAGACGATTTTTACTTATTTAATTATGATGGAAAGGGACTCCTTTCCAAAAATTCCTCACATTGAAAACATTTGAAGAACTCGGCGTCTCGGAAGACTTGCTCCGCGCCATCACTGAAATGGGCTATGAACACCCGATGCCCGTGCAAGAAGAAGTAATCCCCTATCTGCTTGGCGAAGGCAACGATGTCATAGCCCTGGCGCAAACCGGCACGGGCAAGACCGCCGCCTACGGTCTGCCCGTTTTGCAGAAAGTAAACCCCGAAGACAAGCGCACGCAAGCCGTTATCCTCAGCCCAACCCGCGAGCTGTGCCTCCAAATCTGCGAGGACCTCAAAGACTATTCGCGCTACATCGAGGGGCTGCACGTGCTGGCTGTCTACGGGGGTGCTTCATTCGACTCGCAGATCCGCGCCCTCAAGCGCGGCGTGCAGGTCATCGTGGCAACGCCCGGCCGCCTCATCGACCTTATGGAGCGCGGCGTGGCAAGGCTCGACGCCGTTGAAAACGTGGTGCTCGACGAGGCCGACGAGATGCTCAACATGGGGTTCTCTGAAAGCATCGACGCCATTCTTGCCGGCGTGCCCGCCGAGCGCAACACGCTGCTCTTCTCCGCTACGATGGGCAAGGAAATCGAGCGCATCGCCAAGAGTTACCTCAAAGATTACAAGGAAATCGTAGTCGGCTCGCGCAATGAGGGTGCAGAGCACGTCAATCATATTTACTACCTCGTCCATGCCCGCGACAAGTATTTGGCACTCAAGCGTATCGTGGACTACTACCCGCGCATCTACGCCATCGTATTTTGCCGCACGCGCATGGAAACGCAGGAAATCGCCGACCTCCTGATCCGCGACGGCTACAACGCCGAAGCCCTCCACGGCGACCTCTCGCAGGCGCAGCGCGACCTCACGATGCAGAAGTTCCGCCAGCACCGCACGCAGCTCCTCGTGGCTACCGACGTGGCGGCGCGCGGACTCGACGTGGAAGACCTCACGCACGTGATCAACTACGGCTTGCCCGACGACGTGGAAAACTACACGCACCGCTCCGGCCGCACGGGACGCGCCGGCAAGCGCGGCACGAGCATCAGCATCATCCACCTGCGCGAAAAAGGCAAGGTGCGCATCATCGAAAAGGTGATTCAAAAGAAGTTTGAAGCCGCCACTCTGCCCGAACCGAAAGAAATCTGCACCAAGCAGCTCTATCGCGTGATCGACGAAATTGAGCGCATCGAAGTCGACGAAACGGAAATCGCGCCCTTCCTCCCCGAAGTGTTCCGCAAACTGGAATGGCTCTCAAAGGAAGACGTTGTGAAGCGCATCGTGAGCCGTGAGTTCGGCCATTTCCTCAAATACTACGCCGACGCGCCCGAAATCATGCAGCCCTCCGAACGTCGAGAGCGCGACGACAAAGCCCGCGACGAAAAGCCGCGCCGCGAACGCGGCGGCGAGCGTGCCGAACGGCGCGGGCCTCAGGGCGGGCCGCGCAAGGCTGAGGCGGGCTACAAGCGGCTCTTCATCAACCTCGGCAAGCGCGACAACTTCTACGCCCGCGAAATCATCAACCTCGTGAACCGCCACGTCAAGGGCGCGAAGGTGGACATCGGGCGCATCGACCTAACGACCAACTGCTCTTTCTTTGAAGTGCCCGAAGCCGACGCCATGCGCGTGCTGCAAAAGATGAAGCGCGTGAAAGTGGGCGAGCGCAAGGTGGTGGTTGACTGGGCAGACCCCGAAGATGAGGGCGACTTCGCTCCGCGCAACACCGAGCGCCCCAAGCGCAAAAGCAAGAAGGCTGCCCGCCGCGAGCAGATCGAAGCCGAGTTTGCCAACGACCGCAAACGCCACAGCCGCGACGATTGGAAGCAGTTCTTTGAGTAGGGGCGTTTTGCAAAACGCCCGTTCGCAATGTGCTGCGCGGCCATGTTGCCACAAATATCAAGTATATATTTTTTATTTGCCCACGAATTTCCGTGGACTATAAACTTCGTTGAGAAAAATAATCTACGTGGTTTTTGTCTCATTCACCCCACCAACTCCCTCAATAATAAATTTCCCATGAAGCGTATCCTCCTTTGCCTCCTGTCGCTGCTCGCCGCGTGCTGCAGCCTGCCCCTCGCCGCACAAAACATCTTTCTGAAAGTCGGCGGCGGACTGGCAGCGCACTGCGGGAACGCCCGTGCCGTGGGCGCGTACAAAATCGGCGTGGGCTATGAATACGAGTTTAATCAGAAACTCACGTTCGCGCCCTCCATCGTGTTTTACGGCAAAGGCTGGAAAGACCCCAACAGCCGCGTCTTCATTTTCGACGACAACGGGCAGCAGCAGTTTGACGAGGAGACGGGACAGCCCCTTACGGGCATCATGAGCCGCTCCACCTCGGCAGGCTATTTCGAGTTGCCCCTCGTGTTCAATTACTACTTCCGCATGGGCGAGGGCAAGTACATCGTCGCCGGTTTAGGCCCATATATTGCCTGCGGCATTGCCGGCAAGCAGAAGACCAAGGGAGACGCTACGCAGCAGGGCGGCAGCAAACTCTACTACGACCGCAACACCTTCTCTACCTCCGGCGCACGGCGCTTCGATGCCGGCATACAGGCCCTTGCGGGCTATCAGTTCCCGAATGGCATCACCCTCGGCGTGGAGGCCGACTTCGGCCTCGTGCCCTTTACCTCGGGCGGCGGCCGCAACCTCTCGGGCCTTGTGTCCCTTTCCTACCGTTTCTCGCGCGGCGAGGATTGAAAACCATTCATTGAACTTGCATTAACAAAAATCCCATACGGGGCGACGTGGCATTGCTCGCGTCGCCCCGTTCGTTTGCTGCCGTCACACGCGGCACTATCCCGCACATATTTTCCCCTTTCTCCTTAAAAGTTTTTCCTTTCCCCTTGATGTTTTTCACTATCTGCCAAGAAAAAGTTTGTTACAAACTTTGTAACGGCCGTTACAAACTTTCTAATACATGTTACAAACTTTGTAATACGTGTTACAAACTTTGTAACAAAAACTTTCTTATAGGATAATGAAAAATATCAAGGGGAAAGGAAGATTTGTCTTATATGTGAGAAAAAAATCAAGGGGCTGTGTCAAAATGTGCCTGTGGCCTTGAAATGTCGTGCCACCGAGTGCAGCCGACATTGCCCTGCAAGGGCTTAATAACCAAGCACAGGGGCTTGCCCCTGTGGAAAGACGATAGAATACGATTGCCCCTGTAAGGGGCTTATAATTAGAACTTAATAAAGTTGT
>JBJEAH010000236.1:0-5236 GCA_051868815.1 Alloprevotella sp. | reverse complement strand
TTCTCTTTCCTCCTGGTTGCCTGCCTTGCAACCGTGGGAGCGTGGGCACAAACGCCAGTCGTCAGGTCGCTTGACGACCTTCAAAACGGCGCGGCCTACACGATTGAATCCGAGGGACGCGGTTACCTGATTTACGATGCCAGCAAAGACGCATCGCGCGCCTGGTGTTCCAACAACACCACCAACGGGCCAGAGGTACCTTTCGACTCGGGTAACCTCTGCCACCTTTGGACATTCTACAAGTCCGCCAACGGCGGTTGCTATCTCTACAACCTCGGCGCACAGAAGTTCCTTTATAAGGACGCCAGCGTTGGGGGTACTACGTTCTCGCTCGAACCCCTCGGCAGCGATGTTACCTTTAAGCCTTCCACATCGCCCTCTCGCTGGGGTCATGAAGGCGACATCGAAAACTATCCCGTAGTCATCGCTTTCGGCGACAACGAGATTAACCTCTCGACCGACCAAAACCCCAGCGTTTTCACCAACTGGAACGACACGGGCGACACGGGCAACATCATGCGTATCGTTTGGGTGACAGATGTTTTCGAGAAACAGATGATGGCCATCGAAGCAGCCGTTACGGAATATGAGGTTAAACCCATCACCGACTTTACAACGCTCGACAACGGCAAGGCTTATTTCGTTAAGACCGCCCGCGGACAGTGGGCTTACGACCCCGCTTATTCCTTCACCACCAACGAAGAGACGTTCAGCGGCGAGAATTTCCTCGTAAGTTCTACCGCCTCCGGCGTTTCCGCCACGCTCGACGATGCCAACAAGGGCTTCGTGCTGCTCAAGACGTACCACGGCAAATATCGCCTGTGGAGCGTAGGCGCACAGAAGTTCGTAGGCTTGGGCACGCAGGTGAACGACAATCCCGTGTTCAGCAACACGAGCCTTTCTGCCGAACCGCTGCTTGCCGACACGCTGACGTTCCTCAACGGCACGGCTGGCAACGCCAAGTACCCCACGGTAATTGCCATTAACGGCCAGCAGCTCGGCATTTCCAACAGTTACGGCAAGGCCGGCGGCCTCATCGCCGGCTACAACGACGTGAGCGACCAGGGCAACAACTGCGGCATCTACGAAAGCACGCTCACGCCCTCAACCGCGAGCCTCCTTGCCTTGGCAGGCGCAGTGGAAGCCCCCGTCTATATGCCTTCCGCCATTGCTCCCGCCGATGGAGAGACCGTGACATCGCTCAAGACGTTTACCTTCACGCTGCAAGAACAATACGACATGACGGGGTCTGTTTGGGGAACAAAGGCAAAACTTCTCAACTCCAAAGGAGAAGAGATTGCAGAAGCCTCTATGGGCTACGACTACAACCAAACCGTCACCTTCACACTGCCCGAAGAAATCACCAAGGGCGGCACATACACGCTGGTAGTTCCTGAAAAGACGTTTGGCAACAAGCAATTCAGCGTTTATGCTGACGACTGCGGCATCAGCAATGGCGGCACTTGGAATGCAGAAATGCGCCTCACTTACACCATTTCCACGCCTCCTGCAAATACGTTGGCTTACACCACGGTTGCCCCCGAGAACGAAAGCACGCTCACGAAGGGTCTTGAAACCGCCACGCTGACCTATGCAGACGAATTAGGTTTTGCCGACGGCACGCCTATCGATGTGCTCAATGCTGCCGGCGAGACCGTTGCCACGGCTACGCTTGCCGTAAGCACAGAGAATGCCAGCGAGGCAGTGCTCACGCTATCCGAGAAACTCACCGAGAACGGCACTTACACCATCAACGTGCCCGAAGGCTATATCTACAACAACCTTTACGATGCAGAGGCTGACGACAAAGGCGTAGCCGACGGCGCACTCTACAACCCCGCCTTCACGCTCACCTTCACCGTCGACTATAAGGCTACGCTCACGCCGACCGTCACGCCCGACAGCGAAACGCCGGTGGAAAGCCTCGCGAGCGTCACCCTCACGTTTGAAAAGCCCGTGACCTACGACGAAAGCAAGACCATCAGCATTTTCAGCAGAATGCAAGGCTCCTACACGCCGACCGTTGAAGTCAGCGCCGACGATGCCACGCAGGTAGTCCTCACGCTCGCCGAGCCGATTGCTTCGAGAGGCCTCTACATGCTTTCTATCCCCGAAGAAGCCTTTACCGCAGAGGACGGCACGTTCAACCCCGAAGTGAACAGCCAGATTACGGTGACGCCTCCCGCAAATACCTTCATGTACGACAGCACCACGCCTGCCAACGGCGCAAAGGTGGCCGTGCTCGACACCGTTAAGTTCACCTACTCTTGCTGGGCATTCCCCGACAACTTTACCGCCATCGACGTGCTCGACGCCAACGGCGAAACGGTAACCACCAGCACACTCGCTTACGACGATTACGATTATAATTCCGTGAACCTCGTGCTTGCCACGCCCATAGAAGCAGCCGGCACTTACACGATTAATGTTCCCGAGCAGTATATCTATGATGAATGGTACAACGAGTTTGCAGACGACAAGGGCATCTCTTCCGGCGCAACCTACAACCCCGCCTACACGCTCAGCTTCACGGTAACGGGTCCCTATCCTGTGAACTTCGACAAGGACATGAACCGCACCCGCACCGACCGCACCCTCAACAGCGTAACACTCACAGAAAGCGGCAAGAGCGGCCAGACCGTAACGCTTGCCAACACGTCGAAGATCTACAACGACCAGCACGAAACGGCAGTGCTCACCTGCACCGCAGGCAGCACGCTTACCGCAACGTTCAACTACACGGGTACATGGATGCACGGCTACGTTTACATTGACACTGAAAACGACAACGCATTCTCGTTCAACGAAGGCAGCACCGACCAGAGCGGCACTGACCTCAAGGCTTTCGCGTTCTACTCGGGCGACTTCAACAATGATGCCAGCGGCTACAACTCTGCCGGCGAGAGCATCAGCGGCGATGCACGCGCCAACATCAACCCGCCCTCGTTCACCGCACCCACCACTCCGGGCACTTACCGCATTCGCTTCAAGGTAGACTGGAACAGCGTAGACCCCGGCGGCCAGCTCGCAGCCGACGCCACGATATTCGGACACAACGGTATCGGCAATACGGGCGGCTATATCCTCGACGCTACCCTCGAAGTAGTAGAGCCCAGCCCGCTCGCTCCGCTCACGCCGACCAGCGTAACGCCCGCCGCAGGCGAGACCGTTGGCAGCTTCACCGCCGCAACCCTCACCTTCGACACGGACATCAACTACGACAGCGAAAAGACCGTCAGCATCTACGACCGCAGCTACAACACGTACACCGCAACCGTCACGGTTGAAGGCAACACCGCTACCATCAGCGTTGAAGGACCGATTACGCAGACGGGCTACTACACCATCGATGTGCCTGCAAGCACCTTCACCACCGAAGAAGGCCGCAGCAACGAGGCGTTCACCACTTCGTTCATCGTTCAGGCTCCTGCCAACAGCTTCGAATATGAAAGCGTATCGCCCGCAAACGGCATGTCCGTTGCCAGCCTCAACACCATCACGCTGACCTACTCTGAAAACGTGAACGGAACGATTATCAACGACTCGCCGATCGAGGTGAAAGACGCAGAAGGCAACACCGTGACCACCGCCACCCTCTCCACCGACAATAACATCTGGAACATCGTGCGCATCACGCTTGCCTCGGAAATCAAGACCAACGGCACGTACACGCTGACCATTCCCGAGGAGTTCATCGGCAACGAAGCCTACATCGGCTCGCAGCCCGACAAGGGTGCAGGCCTTGGCGGCAAGTACAACCCCGCATTCACCCTGACCTACACCGTCGACATTACCCTCGGCATCGACAGCCTCACGATCGACAATGCCGCCGGCAAGACCATTTACAGCATCGACGGCCGTCAGGTTAGCGGCAAGCTGCAGCGCGGCACTTACATCATCAACGGTCAGAAGAGATTTGTGAAATAATCTCCCCGTCCGTCAAAAAACTCTCCATAATAACGGGAGCGGCTCGCAAGGGTCGCTCCCGTTTGTTTTGTCGCACCAATTACCCTTCTCTTATAGCGAAAAACCGCAAAAATGGTAAGTTTTCCCCAAATACGGGTATAAAGCAAAGGAAAGGAATTGCGTAATTTTGCAGTGTGATTTATCTGAAAGCTAACACTTACAAGTAAAACCAAATCTCTAAAACCATATTACAATCATGACAGGCAATTTCACATTCCACAATCCCACGACCCTGCACTTCGGCACGGAGGCATTGAACAATCTAGGTAACGAACTGGCACTCTACGGCAACAAGGTGATGCTCGTATATGGCGGCGGCTCTATCAAGCGAGGCGGCATCTACGACGCCGTGATGCAAGAACTGCGCAAAGCGGGCAAAGACGTGGTGGAACTCGGCGGCGTGATGCCCAACCCCACTATTGACAAGGTGCTTGAAGGCGCGGCGCTGGCCAAGAGCGAGGCGGTAGACCTCATTCTCGCCGTCGGCGGCGGGTCTACCTGCGACTACTGCAAGGCCGTGGCGGGTTCGGCCTATTGCGAAGCCGACCCTTGGGACTATTATTTCAACAACTGGGGCGAAATGACTTGCCGCTGGATTCCCGTGGGCTGCGTGCTGACGATGGCTGGCACGGGTTCGGAAATGGACAGCTGCGCCGTGATTTCCAACCACCACGAGAACCGCAAAAAGTTCTACTATTTCCGCAATCCCGACTTTGCTATCCTCAATCCCGCCTTCACGTTCACCGTGCCGCAGCACCACATGGTGGCTGGCATCTACGACATCATGTCGCACATCTTGGAGCAATACCTTTCGGGCACCGACGACAACACGAGCGACTACATAGCCGAAGGACTGATGCGCTCGCTCATCGTAAGTTCGCGCAAAGCCCTTGCCAACCCCGAAGACTACGAGGCGCGCAGCAACATCATGTGGACAGCCACGTGGGCGCTCAACGGCCTTATTGCCTGCGGCAAGCCGACCGACTGGATGGTTCACATGCTCGGCCAGGCCGTGGCTGCTTACACCGATGCCACGCACGGGCATACGCTCGCTGCCGTGAGCGGCGCTTACTATCGCCTGCTCATCGACCGTTCGGAAGATGCCGTCAGCAAGTTCTGCCGCCTGGCCAGAAACGTGTGGGGCGTCGCTCCCGGCAAAACAGACAGGGACACCGCTTTGGCGGGACTGGAAACCTTGGAAAACTGGATGCGCGAACTCGGGCTGGCAATGAACATCACCGACTGCGGCGCCGACGCTTCCCTCCTCGAA
>JBJEAH010000235.1:0-5266 GCA_051868815.1 Alloprevotella sp. | reverse complement strand
CGGAAGCCTTTTTTCTCAAAGATGCTGATGATTTCGCCGGCCAGTGCGCGTTGCATCGTGCAAGGCTTGAGCAATACGAGGGTTTTTTCAAGTGCCATAGTTTTTTGATTTAGATTAAGGTTATAAGGTATGTAATGGCAAAGTTATGTATTTTCTTATATGCAAGCAAGGTTATCTGCCCCTCAAAAGCGATTTAAGAAAGAAAAAAGCGAGAAAAAAGCACCCCGCCGCCGATAAAAACAGCCTTTTCATAGAAAACAGTTTGCTCCTTGAAAACATTTTGCGAATTTTGCACCGCAATTTTGAGCATCTACTCGTTTACTCGTTTACTTGTTTACTCGTCTACTCGTCTACTTGTTTACTTGTCTACTCCAACATTAACCAACCAAATAAATTTTTACGCTTTATGAAAAAAATCATTCTCTCCCTTTCCGTGGTACTCGGCTCTGCTTTGCTCACCTCATGCGGCGGCACCGGCGCAAGCGCACTCCTTAGCGGTGCAGGTCAAACGTTGCTCGGTGGCGGTCAGGCTGCGACCGACGGCACAACGCAGGCTACGACCTCCGTCGTAGGCGGCATGCTCGGCAGCCTGCTCGGCAATCTGCTTGGCACCAACACCGTGTCGCAGGCCAACATTCAGGGCACATGGAACTACGTGGGTCCCGACTGCGTATTTGAGTCGGAAAACTTCCTCGCCAAGGCAGGCGGCGAAGTAGTGGCCCAGAAAGTGGAAAGCCAAATCAGCGACGCACTCTCTAAAATCGGCGTAACGGCCGGCAAGTGCTCCTTCACCTTCAACGCCGACAACACCTACACCGCCAACATCGGCGGCCGCGCCATCTCGGGTCAATATACGCTCGACACAGCCAACAGCACCATGACGATGACCTACCTTGCCGGTCTCGGCAAGCTCACGCCCAAGGTGTCCCTCAACGCCGGCAAGCTCAGCCTGCTCTTTGAGAGCGACAAACTCCTCAGCCTCGCCAACACGCTTACCTCGCTCAAAGGCGGCAGCAACGCTCTCAGCAGCATCGTTTCGTCGTACCAAGGCATGTATATCGGCCTGCAAATGACGAAATAATTATTTTAAGAGGTAATAAGAATGCTGCCTTCGACTCGTCCTAGTCGGGGGTGCTTTCTTGTTTCACCGTCTCCTTTCTGCTTTCAGACATAATCCTGACACGAACATTGCGCTTATTTTGCTTAACGCAATGTTCGTTTACAACAGACGTTTTCTCGCCATGGTAGAGTTGAACCAATGTTTGTGCAAGGCGAGAGCAGAAGCCAAGTTTATCTGGATTATGCCGAGCGCAGCCGAAAATGTCAAGAAAAGAGGCATTTATATGAACGCACAGCGAGGGCGCGCCGAATTCGGTGCGCCCTCGCTGTGCAAGTTCGTTGATTGCCGATGCCGTGGAAAGCATGGCTTGTTTGAGGCCGAGCCTCTGGTCGTCGCCGAATATGTTAGCAAGTTTGCCTATATTCTTCACCGCCCCCTCGCCGAGGTCTTCGCCGAGGGCGGTGTTGATTTGGTCGGCGGCCTGCACGAAGTCGAGCACGTCCTTTTTGCCTTTCAGTCCGAGGCGGCCTGCGTCGGCGGCGAGGTCGTTGAGGGCTTCGCGGCTTGTCTTCGTGTCCATTTTCTTGAACTCTTCGTTGAGTTCTTCCACGTCCTTTGCCGCTATACCCGTGTATTTTGTTACCTTCTTCCACTCGTCTCCGTTGCGTTCGAGCTTCCCGGAGTCCAAAATGCCGTTAAGGGTTTTCAGGCTCGCTTTGAGTTGCTTCATCGTTGATCCGTCGAGGTCTTTAGAATTTGTTCCACGGTCTCTGCACTCGTGCCGTATTTCTTCAGTTGCCTTTCGCCGGCGGCAATTTCTTTGTTTAAGTCTTGCCACTTCTTACGCTCTTCGGCAGACCACTCCGAGCTTTTAGGGTGCTCCGTCTCAAACTTCTTTTTTTCTGCGCGTGCGCTTTCTATAGCGTCTTTTATTTCCGATGGGTTCATAAAAAAAACGGGTTACATTTGCAGAAAAGCAAATGTAACCCGTTTTTCGATATAAGAAAAAGACAAATAATTATTACTCCAAATAGGAGCAATCATCATCATCTTTGTTGTTTGTTGGTTTGTAAAAATGGCTAAATATAAGCAATAATACAACAGCAATAGAAAAAGAATAAAAGCCAAAAGGTATTGCTAATATAGCCAAAACAATAAGTAAAGTCTCATCTTTCCGAAAGGTTTTAAGTTGTTCTTTTCGCAAAGATACTGCCCTTTTGCCTTTCGTGCAACTATTTCCCTAAATTATCCATTATCCCTACAAACTGGTCGCCCACAAATCTTGCATATACGTCCTTGATTACCTGCGTCGATATGTACCACGATTTGCTGAACCACGGGCGCGGCTCGCGGGCCTTGCCGAGGTGGTGCTCCTTGCGGTAATCCTTTCCAAGGAATTTGAGGTCGCCGCCGTTGCCGCGCCTGTATCTCTTGCCCGTGCCGAGGTCTACGTAGATGCCGTACTGGAGAAACTTAAAGCGTATGTCTGCCTCCAAAGCGTCGGCCTGATAGCCTGCGGGCGTGATGCTTTCTTCGAGCTTGCCCTTGCGGTGTATCTCGAAGTCCTTGATGCGCTTCAACCAGATTTCAATCACCTTGTCGTACCACGCCTTAGGAATATTGCGTATATCAACAAAACCTACCTATTCTATCACTTTTCTCATAAGCCCACTTCCATACAACGTGAAACGCGGATGCAGCTTCTGATCGCTGCATCCGCGTTTCGCGTTATATATAAAATATGTCTGATGTATTGTTTACATCATGCCGCCCATACCGCCCATGCCGGAAGTGCCCATGGGGAGTTCGGGCTTGTCTTCCTTCTTGTCGCAGATGACGCACTCGGTGGTGAGGAACATGCCGGCAACGCTGGCGGCGTTTTCGAGTGCCACGCGGGTCACCTTGGCGGGGTCTACCACGCCGGCGGCGCGGAGGTCTTCGTAAACCTCGGTCTTGGCGTTGTAGCCGAAGTTGCCCTCGCCCTCGCGCACCTTGTTGACAACCACTGCGCCTTCGAGGCCGGCGTTGCGGCAAATCTGGCGGAGAGGTTCTTCGATAGCGCGGCGCACGATGGCGATACCCGTAGTTTCGTCGGCATTGTCGCCCGTGAGGCCTTCAAGTGCCTGCTGTGCGCGGATGTATGCCACGCCACCGCCCGTCACGATGCCTTCCTCAATGGCGGCACGCGTAGCGCAGAGTGCGTCGTCGCAGCGGTCTTTCTTCTCCTTCTGCTCCGTTTCGCTGGCTGCGCCCACTTCGAGCACGCATACGCCGCCGGAGAGCTTGGCAAGGCGTTCCTGAAGTTTCTCCTTGTCGTAAGAGCTGGTAGTGTTGGCAATCTCGTTCTTGAGCTGCGCGATGCGGTTTTGGATATTTTCCTTCTCGCCTGCGCCGTTCACGATGGTGGTGTTGTCCTTCGTGATGGTCACCTTCTCGGCAGAGCCGAGCATCTCGAGGGTGGCCTGTTCAAGTTTGAGGCCCTTCTCTTCGCTGATAACTACGCCGCCCGTGAGGATTGCGATGTCTTCGAGCATGGCCTTGCGGCGGTCGCCGAAGCCGGGAGCCTTGACAGCGCAGATTTTGAGCTGCGTGCGCAGGCGGTTCACAACGAGCGTGGTGAGGGCTTCACTGTCAACGTCCTCAGCAATGACGAGCAAGGGACGGCCAGTCTGTACGGCGGGGTTAAGAATGGGCAGAAAGTCGTTGATGGCAGAAATCTTCTTGTCGTAGATGAGGATATAGGGGTTTTCCATCACGCACTGCATCTTCTCGGCATCGGTCACGAAGTATGCGGAGAGATAACCGCGGTCGAACTGCATGCCCTCTACGGTCTTCAGCACCGTGTCGCGGCCTTTTGCGTCTTCGATGGTAATCACGCCGTCAACGCTTACGGCACGCATGCCGTCGGCGATGAGCTTACCGATTTCAGCATCGTTGTTGGCGGAAATGGTGGCTACCTGCTCGATCTTCTCATAGCTTTCTTCCACCTGCTCGGCCTGCTCCTTGATGCTTTCCACCACTTTGGCAACGGCCTTGTCAATGCCGCGCTTCACGTCGAGGGGATTTGCGCCGGAGGCTACGTTCTTCATGCCTTCGGTGAGGATGGCCTGTGCGAGCACGGTGGCGGTGGTGGTGCCGTCGCCGGCATCGTCGCCCGTCTTGCTGGCCACGCTCTTGACGAGCTGTGCGCCAGAGTTGCGGAATGGGTCGTCGAGCTCGATTTCCTTCGCTACGCTCACGCCGTCCTTTGTGATGCGGGGTGCGCCGAATTTTTTATCGATAACCACATTGCGGCCTTTCGGACCGAGGGTCACTTTTACTGCATTTGCAAGCGCGTCTGCGCCTTCACGGAGAAGCTCGCGGGCTTCAACGTCGTATTTAATGTCTTTTGCCATGGTTGTAAGTTTAATTTTTTTGTAGTAAGCAAGTTACAAGTAGACGAGGATTTGAATTAAAGTCTCACGAGTAGGGGCGTTTTGCCAAACGCCCGGTTGATGATTGCCTCATTGATTTATGTCATTATTGCATTCGGCGGGCGTTTTGCAAAACGCCCCTACTCGTCTAATATATATAAATATTGTGTGGCGGCGATTATGCGAGCACGGCGAGCACATCGCTCTGGCGCATGATCAGATATTTTTCGCCGTCGATTTCCACCTCGTTGCCGGAATATTTGCCGTAGAGCACGGTGTCGCCCACCTTGAGCACCATTTCTTCGTCTTTGGTGCCGTTGCCAACGGCGAGCACTTCGCCTTTGAGGGGTTTCTCTTTCGCAGTGTCGGGAATGATGATGCCTGCCACTGTCTTTTCTTCTGCCGCTGCGGGCTTAACAAGCACGCGGTCAGCCAATGGTTTGATGTTCATAGCAGTTGTTTATTTAATTGGTTTGTGATTTCACCATTATCTAATGCGAAAAGCGTGCCAAACTTTAATTTGCTGCTATGAAAAGCGGTTTTTGCCATTTTTGGCAGGTTGCGGGCGAGGCGCAGAGGCAAAAAAATCCCATTATCATATAAAAAAAGAGGCAAAAAAGCATTTTTTAGAAAAAAGTACGTACATTTGCAAGTAAGAGATGTATTGTATGCATCAATTTTTATTGCATCAGTCTGAAACTACAATAATCTAATATCTAATACCTATAAATACTATGAATCAAACAGACATGCAACAGATTGTTGCCCAATTCGACATTAAAGGCAATGTCGA
>JBJEAH010000234.1:0-5272 GCA_051868815.1 Alloprevotella sp. | reverse complement strand
TAAAATACGCCCCGTTGTCTATGTTGTCGTCATATTAAGCGCAAATTGTCAGACTTGGAGTTGTCTTTTGTTGTCTAAGTTGTCGTAAAAATAAAAACGTTCTTTTATTCGGGCTACGCTTATGTCCAATATAAAAACGCGGTGTGGCGCGTTTTATTGCCCGAGGACATATTTGGCAAACTGCGCCACGGCGCGGGCGCGGTGGCTGATGCGGTTCTTCACGTCCACACCCAGTTCGGCAAACGTCTTGCCGCTGCCTTCTTCGGGACAGAACACGGGGTCGTAGCCGAAACCCTCTGTGCCGCGCTCGGCTTCGGCAATGCTGCCATTCACGATGCCCTCAAAGAGATGCTCCGCGCCGGCTTCGTCGATGTAGGCAATGGCGGTGCGGAAGCGGGCGCGGCGGTTGTCCTTGTCTGCCAGTTCGGCGAGCAACTTGCGCGTATTGGCTTCGGGGTCGTGGCGGTCGGGATAGGCATAACGTGCCGTATGCACGCCGGGACCTCCGCCGAGGGCTTCCACTTCAAGACCTGTGTCGTCGGCAAAGCAGGGCAGGGCGTAGCGTTCGTGCACGTAGCGCGCTTTGAGCAGGGCGTTGCCTTCGAGCGTGTCGGCCGTTTCGGGAATATCGTCGTGGCAACCTATGTCGGCAAGGCTCGCCACTTCGAGCGTATCGCCCAGGATGTGGCGTATCTCGGAAAGTTTGTGCGCGTTGTTGGTGGCAAATACGAGTTTCATGCTTTTTCTTTCTTGTCGGCTTTAACCTTAATCTTGTCAAACCCTTCGCCGAACACGCCGATTACTTTCGACTGCGATACGAAGGCGTTGGGGTCGATGTTTTGAATGATGCGGAAAATATTGGTGCTTTCGCGCTTCTTGGCCAGCACCACGAGCACCTTGCGCGACTGCTTGGTGTACCAGCCCTGACCGTCGAGCACCGTCACGCCGCGGTGCGTCTCGTTGATGGCTGCGGCGATTTCGTCGTATTTCTTCGAGAAGATGAAAAATTGCACCGACTGCCGCCCGCGGTCTACCACGTAGTCGAGCAGGAGGTTGGTGATGATGAGCGTGCAATAGCCGTAGAGCAGTTTGTCCACGGAGGCTTCGGGCAACAGGATGCTCGAGGTGATGATTATCACGTCGCAGAGCATCATCATCTGCCCGAGCGTCACGTCCTTGTACTTGTTGATAATGGCGGCGATGATATCCGTGCCGCCCGTTGAGCCGTTGCTCAGAAACACGATGCCGATGCCGATGCCCTCAATCGCCGCGCCGAGGATACACGACATAAAGGCATTGTTGTTGACCACCTGAGGCAGATGGCTGCGCGGGTTAATATAGGCGAAACTTTCGGGATAGTGCTGCCCGATATATATCATCACCTCCTGCACGAAGCCGAGCAGGAAGGTGAGCATAAAGACGGCGTAGATGGTTTTGAGGCAGAATTTCAGTCCCAGCACCTTTACCGCGATGCAGAGCAGCAGGATATTGACGATAAAGAAGGTGTACTGCACGGGAAAGCCCGTGGCGTAGAATATCACCGCGCCCGCGCCGGCAAGTCCGCCGGTCGTGATTTCGTAAGGCAACTGAAAGCAGGTGAAGCCGACGGCGTAAAACAGCAGGCCGAGGGTGATGATGACGTAGTCGTGCAGTTCCTGCATGAACGTCGGGTGAAATTTGACTGTGGCAGACATATTAATATTATAATAGAGTAGGGGCGCGCGGGCGTCCCTACTTGTTTACTTTACAACGATGTTCACGATGCGCCCGGGCACGACGATGACTTTCACGATTTGCTTGCCATCGAGATACTTGGCGGCGGCTTCCGAGGCGAGCGTCTCCTTTTCGATTTGCTCCTTGGAAGCATCGGCGGGGAAGTCGAGCGTGAAGCGCGTCTTGCCGTTGAACGACACGCTGAGCGTCACGCTGGCCTCTTTCAGGTAAGCCTCGTCGAAGGCGGGCCATTCTGCGTCGCACACTGTACCCTCATGGCCGAGCTTATGCCAAAGTTCCTCGGCAAAGAACGGCGCGAAGGGCGAGAGCAACACGGCAAGCGGCTCGAGCACGCTGCGGGCGGCGCACTTCTGCTGCGCGAGTTCGCCCACGGCAATCATGAATGCCGGCACGGCGGTGTTGTAAGAGAACGTCTCGATGTCCTCCGTCACCTTCTTAATCAACTTGTGCAGCGTTTTGAGGTTTTCCTTGGAGGGCGTGTCCTCTGTCACGGCGAACTCGTCGCCTTTATGGTAAAGGTTCCATGCCTTTTTCAATAAACGGTAACAGCCGTCGATGCCGTTGGAGTCCCACGGCTTGCTCTGGTTGATAGGGCCGAGGAACATTTCGTAGAGGCGGAGCGTGTCGGCACCGTATTTCTCGACAATCATGTCGGGGTTGACCACGTTGTACATCGACTTCGACATCTTTTCAATCGCCCAGCCGCAGATGTACTTGCCATCTTCGAGTACGAACTCGGCGGTGGCGTATTCGGGACGCCATGCCTTGAAGGCTTCCGTGTCGAGCACGTCGTTCTGCACGATGTTCACGTCCACGTGGATAGGCGTCACGTCGTAGTCCTTGGCGAGGCCTTTCGATACAAACGTGTTCGTGTCCTTGATGCGGTACACAAAGTTGCTGCGTCCCTGTATCATGCCCTGGTTGACCAACTTCTGGAACGGCTCTTCGCTAACCGAAACGCCGAGATCGAAGAGGAACTTGTTCCAGAAACGGGAATAGATGAGGTGACCCGTGGCATGCTCCGAACCGCCTATGTAGAGATCCACGCTTTTCCAGTATTCCGCTGCTTCGGCACTTACCAGAGCCTGGCCGTTGCGCGGGTCCATGTAGCGCAGATAATAGGCCGACGAACCGGCGAAGCCCGGCATCGTGGAAAGTTCGAGGGGAAAGACCGTCTCGTTGTCTATGCGCGCGTTTTCAGTCACCGTTTCGCTGGCCGTGTCCCAAGCCCAGCGCGTGGCGTTGCCGAGGGGCGGCTCGCCGCTTTCGGTGGGCAGGAACTTCGTCACCTCGGGCAGTTCGAGCGGCAGGCAGTGCTCGGGCACGAGCTGCGGGCGGCCGTTTTTATAATATACGGGGAAGGGCTCGCCCCAATAGCGCTGGCGCGAGAAGATGGCATCGCGCAGGCGGTAGTTCACCTTGACGCGTCCCATACCCTTTTCCTCGACATATCGCTTTGTGGCGGCGATGGCTTCCTTCACCGTCAGCCCGTTGAGCGAGAAGCCGCCGGCATCTACACCCTCGCGCGGCGAGTTCATCACGATGCCTTCTTTTGCGTCGAAACTCTCTTCCGACACGTCTGCGCCCTCGATGAGCGGAATGATCGGCAGGTTGAAGTGGCGGGCAAAGGCATAGTCGCGCGAGTCGTGTGCAGGCACTGCCATGATGGCCCCGGTGCCGTAGCCCGCCAGCACGTAGTCTGACACCCACACGGGAATCTTTTCCTGCGTGAAAGGATTTACGGCATACGAGCCGGTGAACACGCCCGTCACCTTGCGGTCGGCGATGCGCTCGCGCTCCGTGCGCTTCTTCGTGGCATCGAGATAAGCCTCCACCTCTGCGCGCTGCGCGTCCGTGGTCATGCGGCCCACGAGTTCGCTCTCGGGGGCAAGCACCATGAACGTCACGCCGAAAATCGTGTCGGCGCGGGTGGTGAAAATCGTAAACGTATCTTCGGAGCCGTCGATGCGGAACTGCATCTCCGCGCCTTCGGAGCGGCCAATCCAGTTGCGCTGTGTCTCTTTAATAGAGTCGCTCCAGTCCACCGTTTCCAGTCCGTCGAGCAATCTCTGTGCGTAGGCCGAAACGCGCAGGCACCATTGCACCGTTTTCTTCTGCACCACGGGGAAACCGCCGCGCACCGAAACGCCGTCTACCACCTCGTCGTTGGCGAGCACCGTGCCGAGTTGCGGGCACCAGTTCACCATTGTTTCGCCGAGGTAGGCGATGCGGTAGTTCATCAGCACGTTATCCTTTTCTTCCTCGGTCATAGCCTTCCACTCGTCGGCGGTGAAGCAAAGCTCTTCGCCGCAGGCGGCATTCAGCCCTGCCGAACCCTTCTTCTCGAAACGCTCCACGAGGTGGCTTATCGGCATGGCCTTGCCACACTTTGCGCAGTAGAAAGAGTTGAACATCTGGCAGAACGCCCACTGCGTCCAATGGTAATAGCCCGGCTCGCAGGTACGCACCTCGCGGTCCCAGTCGAACGAAAAGCCAATCTTGTCCAGTTGTTCGCGGTAGCGGGCAATATTCTGCTCCGTGGTTTTGGCGGGGTGCTGTCCCGTTTGAATGGCATATTGTTCGGCGGGCAGTCCGTAGGCATCGTAACCCATCGGGTTCAGCACGTTAAAACCCTTCAAGCGTTTATAGCGGGCGTAAATATCAGAAGCGATGTAACCGAGCGGATGTCCCACGTGCAGTCCCGCGCCAGAGGGGTAGGGGAACATATTCAGCACGTAGTATTTAGGTTTCGCCTTATCCTCTTCAACGTGATAGGTTTTATCCTCGGCCCATTTGCTGCGCCATTTCCGTTCGATGTCTTTGTGGTTATATTCCATAAATCAAATGTAAAAAATGCCGTTTCAAAGTCTCAAAACGGCTATTATCATATAATATAATTCGTTTTTCGGAGCAAAGTTAGTGCAAGGAGAGTGAAGAGCAAAGAAAAAAGTGGAAAATGAAAGGCAGAAAATCGTTTTTTCAAGGCAGAGAAGCGTTATTATCTGCCTTTCTGTTGCTTCCCCGCAATTGTGGTGAAGGCACACCATAGTTGTGGGGAAGATGCACCGCAATTGTGGGGAAGGCACACCGCAATTGTGGGGAAGTAAAAATAAAGCGCGTGGTGACAAATATATAGCAGTCACGATTGCAATTAAGGGGTAGCCAAAAGATTAGTCCAGTGGCATAGAAACCAATGCGTGGGAGTGTGCTGTTTCTCTTGGCGGCTCGATGCAGACCCCTGTACACGCTTTTTTGTTTTACTAAAAAAGACCCGTTGGCTGAGTTAAGTCTTATTTTTTATTCCATTGGTTTTATGAGTAGAATGAATATTGGCGACAACCTAAACAACAAGAGACAAAGTTGGTTGTCGCAGGTTGTCCCTGTTTTTTATGACGACAACATAGACAACCGGGGCGTATTTTATACGCCTGCCACGCAAAGTGTCATGTTCGAGACAACAGAAAGTTGTCAAAAGTTGTCCCTGTTGTCGTCAAAAGAAACAAAGGCATGCAGGTGCGCATAATGTTTCCTTGTACAT
>JBJEAH010000233.1:0-5284 GCA_051868815.1 Alloprevotella sp. | reverse complement strand
GACCGCGAAGAACGCGGCAGGGGCGGCAAGTTTGGCGGCAAACGGCGCGACAAATGATTGCGAGTAGGGGCGTTTTGCAAAACGCACGGTAAATGATAGCTTTATTGAATTTAACCCTTAGGCGCATTCGGCGGGCGTTTTGCAAAACGCCCCTGCTCTTTTACTAAAGTGTATTATTTAAGTATCAAACCATGACAAACAAGAAACTCATAGCCACAGGCTTGCTTTTCCTGCTGGCACACTTACCCATTATGGCACAAGGCACAAAGCAGTTCACGCTCGACGACTTGATGTGGGGCGGTTCGAACTATTGGAACATTCAGCCCCGCTCTGTATTTACGACCTGGTGGGGCGACCGCCTCGTCAAGACGGACGTGGAAGAACTGGATCTCCTTTTCGACAACAAGGGAAAGAAGGTGGAGAAAAATGCCACGCTTTGCACCCTCTCCGACATCAATGCCGCAATCGACACGACGGCATTCGGCAAGGTGCGCACTCTTACAGGTGCTGCCTTCCCCGAAGCAAATGGCACGGTAGTGCGCGTGCGCGCCGACAAGGGTACGGTGGACTACGACTGGACTAAGAAGCAAATCGTCTTTTCCATGCTCCGCCCCGAGGGGAAGGTGCAGGACGCGAAAACTGCGCCCGTCACCTCTGCCCTGGCCTACGTGAAGGACTACAATATATATATACGCACGCGCGAGGGCAAGGACTTGACGGTCACGACCGACGGCACGCGCGAACTGCAATACGGCCTGACGGTGCACCGTAATGAGTTCGGCATCAACGAAGGGCTCTTCTGGAGTCCGAAGGGCAATCTGCTGGCGTTCTACCGCATGGACCAGAGCATGGTGACGGACTTTCCGCTCATCGACATCTTCCACCGCGTGGCGCAGCTCGCACCCGAGAAATACCCCATGGCGGGCATGACGAGCCACAAGGTAACCGTCGGCATCTTCAACCCCGCAACGGGCAAGACGGTCTATCTCAAAGCCGGCGACCCCACGGACCGCTATTTCACCAACATTGCCTGGTCGCCCGATGAAAGCACTGTTTATATGTTTGAACTGCCCCGCACGCAGGACAAGGCGGAACTTGTGGCCTATGATGCAGCCACGGGTGAGCGCAAGGGCGTGTTGTACACCGAGACCAATGAGCGTTACGTCGAGCCGATGACCCCGATTGTCTTCCTCCCGTGGGACACCGGCAAGTTCGTGATGCAGTCGCGCCGCGATGGATACAACCATTTTTATCTCTTCGACACGACGGGCAAACAGCTCGCGCAGCTCACCAAGGGCACGTTTGAGGTCATCGATTTCCTCGGCTTCAACGAACAGACCAAGAGCATCGTTTATCTGGCCAACGAGCAGTCGCCCGTGCGCCACAATCTCTACGCCGTTAATGTAGCAACGGGCAAGCGCCAGTTGCTCGACAATGGCGAGGGCGTGCACCGCGCCTCCCTTTCCGCCGGCGGCCGTTTTCTCTGCGACCGTTGGAGCAAGCCCGACACCTATCGTCAGGTAGACTTTGTCAATACTGCCAACGGCAAGAAGCAAGCCGTGCAAGAGCGCATCGCCACACCGTGGGCAGACTTTAACGTGCCCGAGATTACGGGCGGCAGCATCAAGGCCGCCGACGGCACGACCGACCTCTACTATCGCCTCGTGAAGCCCGTTGGCTTCGACCCCGCCAAGAAATACCCCACGGTGGTTTACGTTTACGGCGGCCCGCACGCCAACAACGTAGAGGAAAGCTGGAATTTCGCCGCCCGCCCGTGGGAAATCTATATGGCGCAGCGCGGCTACGTGCTGTTCGTCATCGACAACCGCGGCTCGCAATATCGCGGCTTCGACTTCGAGAGTTGCACGCACCGCCACCTCGGCGACATCGAGATGAAGGACCAGATGAAGGGCGTGGAATTTCTCAAGACCCTGCCCTACGTCGACGCCGACCGTCTCGGCGTGCACGGCTGGTCGTTCGGCGGCTACATGACCACCAACCTCATGTGCTCATACCCCGACGTGTTCAAAGTCGGCGTGGCGGGCGGACCCGTCATCGACTGGAAGTATTACGAGGTGATGTATGGTGAGCGCTACATGGACACGCCGCAGGAAAACCCCGACGGTTACGAGAGTTCCTCGCTGCTGCCTAAGGCCAAGAATCTCAAAGGCCGCCTGCAAATCATCGTTGGCCTCAACGACGGCACTTGCGTGTTGCAACACAGCCTTGCCTTCCTCCGCGCCTGCGAAGATGCCGGCACACAGCCCGACTATTTCGTTTATCCCGGTCAGGAACACAATATGATGGGCCGCGACATGGTGCATCTCCATGAACGCATCACGCGCTATTTCGATGATTATCTCAAATAATATCTCAAAACATCATTATACAACCATGAACGCAATTTCCACAACCAAGGCTCCTGCCGCAATAGGCCCGTACAGCCAAGCCATTAAAGTGGGCGGACTGGTGTTTGTGTCGGGCCAGCTGCCCATCGACCCCGCCACGGGTGCTTTCGCAGAGGGCGGCATTAAAGAACTGACCCGTCAGTCGCTCACCAACATGAAAGCCATTCTCGAAGAAGCCGGCACTTCTATGGCCAACGTGGTGAAAACCACCGTTTTCCTTGCCGACATGAACGACTTTGCCGCGATGAACGAAGTTTATGCCGAGTTCTTTGCCGCTCCCTTCCCCGCCCGCTCCGCCGTGGCAGTAAAAACCCTGCCCAAGGGTGCGCTGGTAGAAATAGAGTGCATAGCGCAGGCGTAAAGCAATCCTTACAACAAACTCATATTAAGCATTTAGGGCGTGCCAATCGGCACGCCCTAAATTTTTTTCGGTGATTTCTGGATTCCACCTTATCTTAATATATGAAATATGCAGTAGGCGACAAGTGGAAATACGCCTATGATGACGGGTGCAAGATTGCTTTTAATCGATTGCTTGAAATCTTTTGTAGTTCGCCAAGTAAAATAAACAAGCAGAATCAATGTGATATAATAACCCAGGCAAGCCAGCCATGCGAGGACTTCAAGAAATAAGTGATCCCAAAATCTCAGTAAGATTGAACATAGGAACCAAAAGTTGAGTGCATAATCATTTGCCTTTTTCATACGCTTGTTGTATTAGTTAACATAATAGGTTTATTTGTGGCCGTTTGACCGCTTGCATTTGCCAAATCATTGTTGAGCAGGAGAAAGTATGCGTTCCTGCGTCCAATTATGCAGCCTTAGATGCAAATATACAGCATATTTGTTATTTTTCCAAGAAATGATTACGGTTTTCGGTTATTTGTGGCGATTTTATTCGGCGATTTGTGGATTTCGGGCATTTCAAGAAAGACGATCTGCCGTGCCCCGCGTCATTTGCCCGAGCAATTTAATATTTGGGGGTGTGTCAAAATGAATATTGTTGTAGATGCGCCCCTGAATGGGGCTAATAAATTAGCGTAGGGGCTTGCCCCTACGTATAGCGTTGCAAGTGAGATTGCCCCTGTAAGGGGCTTATAATTAAAAGAACAACTTTATTAAGTTCTAATTATAAGCCCCTTACAGGGGCAATCGTATTCTATCATCTTCCCACAGGGGCAAGCCCCTGTGCTTTGTTATTAAGCCCTTTCAGGGCTACATGCACATTTTGACACAGCCCCTCATGAAAAGCTCTGTTATCTGCGGCGATAAACGTTCGTGTCGCGCCGCTCGAAACCGAGGCTGCGGTAAAGGCGGTTGGCTGCCCCGCGCTCGGGGCGCGAGGTAAGGTTGATGCTCTTCGCGCCCATGCGCCGCGCCTCGGCGCAAAGGTGGTCAATCAGCGCACGGCCGTAGCCCCGGCCGCGTGCGCCGCTGTCGGTCACCACGTCCTCTATCCACGCCTTCGTGCCGGTGGGCGAAGCGCAGAGGCAGAGCGTGGCCATGGCCTGCGGCGTGCCGTGGGCGTCGGGGACAATATATATATAGGTGTCCTCGCGGCGGAGGAGGCGGGCGAGGATGTCGGGCGTAAGCGGTGCGGCAGACGATGAAAGTTGCGGCAGCAGGCGGTTGATGCCGGCGAGCAGCGGCTCCGTGACGCTTTCCGCGCGGACAATGGCGGGGCATTGCAGGGCGTGGAGCAGTGCGCGCACGGTCTTGCCCGTTTGCGGTACGACAGCCTGCGGCGCTATCTCGCAGAGCGGCTCGAGGACAAACAGCCGACTGGCCATCAGCGGGTGCGGCAGCCTCAACCCCGGCTCGTCGCAAATTTCATCGCCGAGCATCAGCAGGTCGATGTCGATCGGGCGGTCGGCATACTGCCCGCCCGCGCTTTTGGCGGTGCGCCCCAAGCTTCGCTCGATGTTCTGCGTGATTTTCAGGATTTCCGAGGCGGACAGCGCGGTGATGAAAGCGGCGGCGGCGTTGAGGAATTTATGGGGTGAGGCAAAGCCCTGCGGCTCTGTCTCGTAGAGACGCGAGCAACCCGCGCACCGCCCTATCTTTTCTTCCATCATTGCCACGGCACGCCTGATGCTCTCTTCGCGGCGGCCTATATTCGCGCCGAGGGAAACGTACAAAAGCCGGTTTTCTGTCTGCATGATATATTATATAAATAAATAGGGGCGCATTGCAACGCCCCTACTTGAAAATTCTTAGTCAACAATCAGCATCACGTCGCCGAAAGGCCCGAACTGATACTTTTCTTGGAGAGCCACGTCGTAGGCGTGCATCGTGTAGTCGTAATCGCCGAAGGCGGCTGTGAGCATCAGGAGGGTGGAGTAAGGCAGATGGAAGTTGGAGAGCATGGCATCCGCCACGGAGAAATCGTAGGGCGGGAAGATGAACTTATTGGTCCAACCCTCAAACTCCTTGATGCGTCCTTCTGTGCCGCAGGCCGCTTCGAGCGCGCGCTGCACGGTGGTGCCGACGGCCACGATTTTACGTCCCTCGTCCTTGGCCTTGTTCACGATGCGGCAGCAATCGGCCTCGACAAACATCTGCTCGGAGTCGATCTTGTGCTTCGTGAGGTCTTCCACGTCGGTGCTGCGGAAGTTGCCCAGTCCGCAGTGGAGCGTGATGTAGGCAAAGTCGATGCCCTTGATTTCCATGCGCTTCATGATTTGGCGGGAGAAGTGCATGCCGGCGGTGGGGGCGGTGACTGCGCCTTCGTTTTTGGCAAAGATGCACTGGAAGCGTTCCAGGTCTTCCGGCTCGCTTTCACGGCCTACGAAGCGGGGAATGGGGGCTTCGCCTAGGGCGTAGAGCGAACGCTTGAACTCGTCGTGGTCGCCGTCGTAGAGGAAGCGGAGCGTGCG
>JBJEAH010000232.1:0-5343 GCA_051868815.1 Alloprevotella sp. | reverse complement strand
CATTGAGAACATAAAAACGCCCACGGCAGACACCTTACCTGTTTACGACTTGACTGGTCGTCGCATCAACACGATGCAAAAGGGACATATTTATATTAAAGGCGGCAAAAAGTTCCTTGCTAAATAATCAAATATCGTTCAACAATTATCAGGAGAACAATCATGAGTAAGAAAGAATATACCAGCCCGTATCTGTCAATTGTGTTCATTGAGCATGAAAACATGCTGGCCACATCAGACACTTACAAAGTTGACGGCGATAGTTCAAACGGCATCAACTCTCAATGGACCAACAAGAAGCAACAAACCGATATGTGGGGCAACGACCCCGATAAGGGCATTTGGCAATAAGCCTGCTTGCCCAACAGCATTATAGAAAGCCCGCCTGCACGCGCCAAACGTGCAGGCGGGCTATATTGTATCTTAGGCGAGGGACGCGTCTACACCTTGAAAGCCAGGGGCATCACCGCAAAGCGCAGAACGGAGGCTCGCGACGGCTTGCAGAATGTAAGCGGGTGGGACGATAGGTATGCAGATAACGCAATTTAGAGATTATAGGCTGCGCTCGCCTGCACGAGAATTGGTCTGTTGGCTTAACGTGGAAATATAAGAAAAAGTGTAATTTTGCCCCGTCTAATAAGGACAGAGAAGACTCTTATGAAAAATAATTCTGATAGTATCCATATGAAAACGGCGATTGTCATGGGCGGCACTTCGGGCATTGGGCGCGAAGTGGCGGTGCAGCTGGCGCAGACGGGCGAGTGGCAGGTGGCGGTGTGCGGACGAAACGAAGCGCAGTTGCGGGAGTTGCAGGATAAATACGGGCGGATTGTTGCAGGGCGCAGCATTGACGTTACTCATTGCGATGCGCCTGCGCAGCTCCTGCAGCTTATAAGCGATTTGGGCGGCGTGGACCTTTATTTCCATTCCAGCGGCATAGGCTGGCAAAACCCGGTGCTCGACGTAGAGAAGGAACTGCTCACGGTGGAGACCAATGCCCTCGGCTTTTGCCGCATGGCCACGGCGGTGTTCAATTATGCCGCCGCGCACCCGGGGCGCAAACTGCAACTGGCCGTTATCAGCAGCATTGCCGGCACGAAGGGCTTGGGCGCAGCACCGGCGTACAGTGCCACGAAACGTTTTGTGAACCATTACATGGAATGTCTCGAACAGTTGCGGCGTATGCGCGGCATCCACAACCTAGGGCTCTGCGACATACGTCCCGGTTTCGTGCGTACGCCGCTCATCGCCGACGGCCGCCGCTATCCCATGCAGTTGGAAGCGCCTGCCGTGGCGCGAGCCATAATCAGGGGGCTTGCCCGCCGCCGGCGCATCGTCACGATAGACTGGCGCTACCGCCTCCTCGTGTTCTTCTGGCGGTTGCTCCCGGGCTGGCTTTGGGTGCGGCTGCCCGTGCGGTCGTAATACTTTAAGATGATATAAAACAACGGGGGCGATGCCGCGCGGCATCGCCCCCGTTTTCTGTTGATCTGTTTCTAAGTGGGATTATTCGCCCCAGAAACTTTCTTCCGGCGTGCTCCAGTCGGAGCTGTCCCAGTCTTTCTTGTTTGTCAGCTGTTCGCTGCCCTCGGTGTCTCCGATGCGGAGCGACTCGGCAATCATGCCTTCCGTAATGATATTCACCACCTCGGCGTGAGGTGTCACGTATGTTTTCTTGTTCATGTCGATATTTGCTTTTATCAGATGCTTACTCATTTGAAAAACACTTTCTTGCCTCCCACGATGTACAGCCCCTTGCCTGCTTTCTGCACGCGGCGGCCGCTGAGGTCGAAAATCGGCTGTTCGGGCGCGGGCGTGATGCTCTCGATGCCGTCAATGGCGGTCTCTGTGCCGTCTTCATGGAAGAGGAAGCTGCGTACACCCGAGCCGTTCGGCATATAGGCCTTGAAGCCGGCGAGCGTATCGCCGCTGAAGGGATAGAAGCCGATGCCGGCAACGGGATTTTGCAGCGTGTAAATTGTGCCGCTCACGCTCGTGGTAAGGATGGTTTCATAGCCGCCCGTGAGTGCCGTGCCTGTCTTGGTTTCAGACCCGGAGGTAACTTGGAGATATACGTGGTCGTCTGCGCCGCGATCAACTTCATCGTTCACTTTGAGCACCACCGGTGTGCCGTGGGGAATAACGCCCGTCACGGGGTTGAGGTGCAGGTATCTGTTGTCGCCCTCGCCGGCAATCTCGGCTGTGTAGGCAAAGATGTTGTCTCTCAGTTTGAGGTCTACGGGCGAGATGAGCGTGGAATACTTTGCACTGCCATAGTTCACGTTTACGGGCAGATACTCTACGTCCTGAATCGTCCAGCAATAGAGTTCGGCGGTGTTACTGTTGCCGGCGGCATCTACGTAGCCATGTTCTACTCCGTCAATCGTTACGGTAAAGCCGTTGTACAGGTTGCGCGAGCCGTTAGCCGTCAGTGTGTATGTGCCGATAATAGAACCCTCGCCGAAGGTATAGGTTGCGCCTGTTGCGCCGGCCTCTACGAGATTCCAAGTTAATTTATCTGTTGATATGAATGATCCGATAGCGCGGCCGGTCTTGTAGGAAATAAGGTGCGTGCCGTCGTAGTAGAACACCGAGGAACTGATGTTGCTCTCTGTGTCGTCGCCCATTTCAAGGATTTGGTTAGTACCGACAGTTACCGAGGAGGAATAGATGCGGCGGTTGTGGGTCGCGCCCTTAAAGCGGTAGAACTTGCCTGCCTCGGGCTGGTTGAGCGTAAAGGTAGAGCCTGCCAGGGAAGCGGCGGTTTCCACGTTGGTTGTGAGGTCGGCCGTAGTCGTTTCGCTGGTAATGCCGTTGTAGAAGGTGTTCAGTGCTTCGGCCGTAGCGTTATAGTTGCTTACGGAGGCGGTATATTTGCCCAATCCTTCGCCTACCGGTTTCGAGTTAGCATTAATTGTTGCCAAGTGGGCTTTCAGGTCGATGCAGCCCTCGGCAAATGTTGTCAGTTCCTCTGCGGTGGGCAGCGATGCGCTTGCCAGGTTGCTTACGGGGGTTATGAGCAAACGGTTGCCGCCGTCTTCGCTGTTCCAGTTTGTCACGGCACAGCCATCGTCGCCGTAACCAGTTGATACGTTCAGGAAGTTCGAACCGTTGAACTTGATGATGAAATATTCCTCGAGCGAAGCGGGGTCGACGGTTACGTAGTCAGCCGGGAGGTAGTTTATCTTAGCCTTGTTGCTGGCGTTTGTCATGAATTTCTTTTCGCTCACGCTGTAAACGTAGTACTTCTCCTTGGCCTTTACGAATGCAAACTGCTGTGCGGGGCTGGTTGCGTCGATGGCAACGCCCTTGTTGGCAGCATTGCCAGCCGAGCCACCGCATGCCGTCAACTGTTCGGCATCTGCGGGTGCATAGAGTACGCCGCGCGTGGCATATTCCTGCGGCTTAATGGTGTAGACCTTGCTCAAATCCAGCTGCGACAGATCGGCAATCGGCTGGGCACCAAGGATTTCTGCGCTGATGGCGCGGAGCGTGGACGGCGTTGCGCCTGCCATTTTGGCCAGTTTGCTCGTCTCCTCGTTGATCGGCAATACGTAGAACTCGGAGGCGGTGAAGAACTGGGTGCCGGTGTTGGTGGCCGTAACCACGAAGCGAAGGTACTGATAGCTGCCGCCCAAGTCGATTTCCGGCGAGAAGCAATCCTGCACGGAAGTGCGTCCTTCGAGGTTGGTTATCTCCGCCACGGGGCTTTCAGAGAATGTCGCGCCGTCGTTGCTGACATATACGCTGATGTTTCTCGGACGGTTATTGACGTTGCGGCGGCTCATGTAAAACATCACCTTTTCTTGCGCCGAGCTCAGTTTTACCTGAATATAGTGCGGGTCAGAACCGGCATCCGAGCCGTAGGAAGAGTGGACGTAAGTGCTTGCATTGCCGTCCAAGAGATTGGAAGAGGGCTGGCTATCAGATCCTGAAGAGTGGTTCACCACCACCTGAATGTCGTCGCCGCTCGTTACCAAACCATATTGGGCTTGGTAGTAGCTGTAAGCGCGGTTCTTTTCTGTGGTGTACTTTGTGTTGAACTCGCTCCACATGCGTTCTGTCGTTTCATTGGAGAGCGTAGCGGCTTCCATAAGCCAGTTGGAGGCTACGTCGTCATTGTTGTAAGCCATCAACTTATAATTGTCGGTATTAGCCTGATGGAGGATATTGTTCGAGGCATCTTTCAGGCTGACTACGTTGGCGGTCGAGCGCACCACGAAGCTGTAATTCGCCCCATCGCTTGCTGTGGATGAGAGTTGCGCATTGCCCGAGGCATTGCCCAAATATACGTTCCATGCCACGTTGTATAATTTAAACGTGCCGTCGGCATTGAATTTCAGCGTCCACTTCGTGTTTTCGGCGTCAGAGTTGGTGCCGTACGCCTGCTTGATAAAGCCGTCGGCGGTACCTGCCGTTATTTTAAGGCCATGCCTGGAGTCAGTGCTTGCACTTTGGTTCGAGAATGTCACCACGTGCTTGCCCGTCCGCAGCGTGTTGAGAATGTTCGTCTTGGCGGTGGCGGCAATTGTGTAGATTGTGTTGCACGCCGTGGCATAGTCCGTTCCCTCTACCGCCACTGCATTGATTGTGTTCCAAGCATTGGCGTAATAGTCTTCGGTGAAGCCGAGCGCCGTCAATGAACTGTAATTTTCCAGCGGGCTGAGTTTCTTCGTGGCCAATTCCTTGCAGGTGGCGAGAATGTCGGTGCTAAGATAAAATTCGGCGCAGGTGAAATAAGTGCCCGAAGTGGAAACGTCTGAAACCACCAATACGTAGCGGCCCGACTGCGCGGCAGTGAAGCCAACGGCTTTATACTCCCGTCCGTCCGGGTAGCTGAACGTCACATCGGCCGCCGGCGTGTAGCCTTTTCCGGTCAGGGCATCTGCGGTTACGCCGCCGCTTACGTCAAACTCCGAGTCGGAGAAATACACGCGCATCTTTGACGACGTACCGTTGCCGTTGGCAGGGCGGGGCAGATAGACAAAACCCTGCACGTCGGCCACGGCAGCCCCGCTCGTGTCGATGATGAAATACTGCGGAAGGGCAGAACCAGAGTTACTTCCTGACCAATCAGAATGGTAATAACTACTTTCGTTGCCGTCGATAGCGGCTTCGAGGCGACCATCGCCTGTAGCACCTTCAATCGCAGATGTCGGCGCAGCCGGCGAACTAAGCGTCCAAGCGCTTCTGTCGCAAACCCCTTCGGTGATTTGCGCACTCATCGTGTTCCCGCAAAGCCACAGCAGGAACAACGTTGTAAAAAACGTAATTCTCTTCATTATTATATAGGGATATTCAGTTAATGGCTAATTGATTATTTGCCAGAGTCATAGATATTTT
>JBJEAH010000231.1:0-5345 GCA_051868815.1 Alloprevotella sp. | reverse complement strand
AAAACAATTCAAAAGTCGTGGCGCAGGCATTCTAAAAACGGAGCCGCAATAAAAAAAGCGGCGAAGTGAAAAGAATGCCCGCGCCACGATGAAAATTTGGGTGAGAAAAAGGCCTCACGCGTGGGTGAGTTTTGAACCTTGCAGGCTGCACACGTTTATATCATCTGTTGCTTAATAATGCGCACAAAAAAGGCTGCGCCGTAATCCTGAAATTACGGCGCAGCCTCGTATTTTATTATTGTGTGTCTGCTTTTACTCTGCCGGCGAGAGGGCGGCTTTGCTCAGGTCAACGTAGAAGGCAGACATTGTGGAGTACATGCCTTGGAGTTTGCCCGTGGCTTGCAGCGTGCCGTCGGAGTTGATTGTGAAGACGAGGTCGGCTGTGGTGTCGCCCATCAGGCCGTAGCCTTTCAGCACGAGTTGGCCATTGCTCAGTTCGTAGGGCACGCACTTGTCGCCAAACTTGCCTGCCGCCATGCGCACGAGGAAGTAGGCGTAGCCGGCTTTCAGGTTGCCGTCGGCATCGCGGTCTATGGTGAGCGTGGCGTCTACCGTGGGATTGTTGCCCGTGCCGTCGTCGTCGTTCGTGCCGAGATAGTATTTACCCGTATATTTGGCTGCCAGTTCGTCGCCCGGCATGGCAGGAACGAAGTCGTCTGAAGCGAGGTCTACCTGCATGAAGGCGGTGGTCATGTTCGTGCCGTAGTAAGTGCCCGTGCCCTGCACGCGGCCGTCGGGCGTTACGTTGAACACGAGGTCGGCAGTCGTGGTGCCGTAGTTGCCGTCGCCCACGGTCACGCCTTTGAGCGTCAGGACGTTGTTCTCGTAAGTGTAAGGCACGCAGGAGGAGATAATGTCAGAGCCCATGGCCGTGATTTTCAGCGTGGCGTAGCCTTCCTTGGCGTTGCCCGAAGCGTCTTGGTCGATGAACAGCTCGCCCGTGGTCTCAACAGGGTTGTCGTAGTAGGTGGCCGTGAGCTTGGCGGTGTAGTGGTCTTCGAGCGGCACGATGACGATAACGGGTGCCTCAAGCGGGTTGTCCTGCGTGATGCTCACGTAGCTGCCGGCATAGGAGGTGGCGTAAATCTTCGCATCGTCGCCGGCGAGCCACATCTTCTGCAAATCATCGCTCAGCTGGAACACGAGGTTGGCGCGGTGCGTACCGCCCTCGCCGTCGCCTTGCAGCACGTTGGTGATGGTGAGCGTCTTGGCGGCGGCATCGTAGATATACTTCTGGCAGTCGCTCACGGCGGAGATGTAGTCGTAGCCGCGATATACGTTCACGGAGATGGCGGCGTAGCCCGGCTTGACCGTGCCCACGAGGTTTTGGTCGAGTACGATGGCGGCGGTGTTGCGGAGCGTGGTGCTCTCTTCGAGGTAGCGGCCTTCGAGGTGGTCGTTAGAGTAAGAGGCTGCGCCGTCCCAGTCGGAAGATACGACTTCGGTGTACGTGCCGCCCGCGATGTCGATGTTGTAGACGTGCGTACCGTCTTCGAGCGTCACGGTCACCACGGTGCTTTCAATGGTGTAGGGATATTCCTTACCCTCGATGGTGGCTGTGCCGAAGCCGTCGAGCTTGATGTCGTAGCCTGTGGCGTCGGCGGAGAGGAACGTGCCGGCTTCCTTGCCCTTGGCGATAAACTGCGGGTCGCCGCCGTCGGCGAGTACATATTTATATTGTACGGCACCGTTGTATGTAACGAAGGCTTCGCAGGGCTCGCCGATGGTCGTGCCGCTCTTGAAGTCTACGGCGGCGCGGTAGGTGCTGATGCCGTAGTTGGTGAGGAAGAACCAGTGCTTTGCGCCCGTGTACTTGTCCGTGGCTTCCATCAGTGCCATGTAGGCGGAGGCGTCGCGCTGCGCGCAAACGTAGTCGCAGGGGTTCTTGCTGATGAGATAGTAGCGCGTATTCTCGTGCTTGTCGTTGTTGTAGTCGTGAATGTCGCAGAAGATGAAGTCGTCGGCGAAGAACGTGCCGTTCACGCCGTATGCAGGCTGGTCGCGGAAGGAGAGGTCGGGTTCTTCGTCCTCAGCAAGTTCTTCCACATAATGCTTGAAACCGCCTGCGCCGTCTTCATACGTGTAAATGTCTACGAAACTGTATGCCATGGCGTCCGTAGAACTTACGTGGCAGGAACTGTTGGCTTTGAGTTCGAGCGAGAAGGGCGCGGCGTCGGTCTTGGCGAGCAGGCCGTTGCCCGAGGTCACGCCGAAACCGGTGTATTTGCCCACGAAGGGATAGCCCTCGTAGGTGGTCAACTCTTTGGAGATGACGCGGATAGTGACGGGTTCGTTGGGCATGTAGAAGGTGAGCGCGTCCTGGCCGAGATGGTTGTCTTCGGGGGCTTCCCAGAACACGAAGCCGGCGTTGTCAGTATAGGCCTTGCCCGTATATTGTCCCACCACCTCGTAAGTGCTTTCATAACCCGGTTCGTTGCGGATTACGAAGTGCACCTTGCCGTAGGGGCGCTGCGCCGTCCAGTCAACGGGCTTTTCATTGCTGATGGTATTGTTGTTGTTGATGCAGTCGAGCATCACGAGGGGTGCGTGCTCGTCGAACTCGCGGGCGATTTCCTGATAAGCCGTGCCGACAGGTTCGTATTGCAAAATCACGAACTCGGAAAGGGGCAGGGGAGTGGGGTCGCCCACAAAGGGCACCACGATGGCCACAGAGTAGCCCTCATCGCCCGCGTTGGCTTTCTGGTAAACGATGCGGTCGATGTCGTCGACCATAAAAGAAACGAAGGTGCTGTCGGCGCGCTTGGCATCCAAGCGTTCGCACACCTGTGCCTTCAGGCCTGTGGAGCAGAGCATGAAGAGAGAGAGAAGGGAAAAGAAAAGTTTGCTCGTTTTCATTATTTCAGGCTGATAAGGTAAGACACTCCGTTAACTTTCACTGCATACACGCCTGCGGGCACACCGTCGAGGTGCAGCGTGTACGTGCCTTCTGCGGCCGTGCTGCTGATGAGGCGGCCGTCGGTGGCGAATACTTCCACGTTGGAGCCGGCTTTCAGTCCTTTGAAGCAGAGGGCGCGGCCGTTGAGGCTGAATCCGTCTGCCTTGCCGTCGGCCGTGAGGCTCGCGATGCCCAGCTCGGTAGAGAAGGTCATGCGGTAGAACTGCGTGCGCAGCACTTTCACGAGGGCATTGCCATCGGAGAAGATGACAAACGTGTCGTCGAACTGCGTCGTCATCTTGTCGTTGAGGTTGATTTGCGTTTCGCTGCCGTCTTGGAGCGTCACGAGCACGCTGCGAAATCCGTCGGCGTGGGCGCTAAGCGTGCCGCCGAGTGCGAGGATTGCAGCGAGTGTTAATCGTTGTAGTTTTCGCATTGTAGATAAAAGAAATAATTATGTTATTGATTTGGTGATTGTTGCAATAGCGTTTTGCGCTGCAAATATACTAATAAAAATGTTTTATTCTTCACAAAAAGTGCTCTTTTGTGCTAAGATACTTGCTTTTTGCTGCCAAGAAGTATGCGTTTTTGGGCAGTAGGGGAATTATGTCAGACACCTAAAGCCTGTCAATCTCTTTCAGCAAAAAATCTTCGACATTGATGTATCTTACGCCCGTCTCGTCCGTCCAAGGAAGTATGTTGTCTTTCACGATGACGATTTTGCTGAATGTGTCATCTATCTTGCCAAGTGAGTTTACCTCCTGCCTGCGCTTGTCTTCATCGGCAACGGTTAGGGCCGACTGTATGTAATGCCTTTGCGCACCTTTGTTGATTACGAAATCCACTTCGAGTTGCGATAAACGCATCTTGCCCGCTTCGTCCTTCCATCGTACGGGTACAACGCCCACATCAATGCTAAACCCGCGGGCTTTCAACTCGTTGTAAAGTACATTTTCCATAATATGGTTCTCCTCGTGTTGCCGAAAGTTGATCTTTGCATTGCGCAGGCCGATGTCGGAAAAGTAGTATTTCAACGGAGTTTCGATGTAGGCCCGGCCTTTGATGTCGTAGCGGTATGCCTTGTGGAGAATGAAAGCATCTACAAAACAATCAAGATAGCGCGAAACGGTCTCGTTTTTCAGCCTTATCTTTTTCAGCGTTTGAAACGTATCGGCAATTTTCGTGGGATTGGTCAGCGAGCCGACGGCCGAAGAAATGACGTTGAGCAATTCGTCCAGCACAGACTCATCGGCTTTCAGATGGTTGCGCTCTATGACATCTTTAATATATATGAGTCTGAAAAGGTCTGAAAGGTACTGCGCCTTGTCTTCGTGTGAATCGATAGAGATTACTTTCGGCATGCCGCCGTAGGTCACAAACTCCCGCCATGCAAAACGCTTATCGCCCGGGAAGGCAGCATAAAACTCATCGTAGGTGAGCGGTGCAAGGGGAATAATGTCGCCGCGTCCGCGAAACTCGGTGGCTATATCCGCAGACAGCATTTTCGAGTTGCTGCCCGTTACGTAGACATCTACATTCGGTAGGTTCTTCAAGCCGTTCAATACGTCCACAAAGCCAATCTTGTCTTCCGACAAGTAAGGATTGGGCACAGGCTTAACATTCTGTATTTCGTCTATTAGAATGTAATACTGCCTGCTTTCATCTTCTACGAGCAGGCGCAGATAGCTGCTCATCTCTATCGGGTTACGGTAGCGCACGTTAAGATTGTCGTCAAGGTCGAGCATGACGATTTGCTCTTTCGGCACGCCGTCTTGCAACAGATAGTTGCGGAAAATGGTGTTGAGCAGGAATGATTTGCCGCAGCGGCGAATGCCCGTGATGATTTTCACCTGGCCGTTATGGCGTAGTTTGATGAGCTTCTCCAGATACCGCTTTCGTTCAATAATCATGGCAATTTAGAGGGTAAAAGGTGTAATATTACGTGTTTTACCCTGCAAATGTACGGGTTTATTATAAGAAAAGCACGTTTTTGTGGGGAATTTCTTCGTATAAATATCTGAATTTCTTATATCTTAGGATAAACGCCTCGCTTCCTGCTATTGTTGGAGGGTAAAAGGTGTAATATTACGTGTTTTACCCTATAAGATATGATAGTTCTTATTATTTCTCCGAAAAACTGTCGCATGTGACAAAAATTCGGAAAGTTCTTTTGTCCGCGAATTGCACTCGTTTGCACGCCATTTGCCAAGCGCTCACCCAAAATGCCAAATGGTAAATCTATAATGCAAACCATTAGCGCGGGCGTTCTGCAGAACGCCCCTACTGCCGAGCGCGACCGAAGGGGATTTTATATGAATATATGGCGATAGGCAGGCATAGTTACAGAGACCGGTTGGGCCGTGCCCGGAGGAAACCCAAAAAAGGGGCTGTGTTAAAATGTGCATGTAGCCCTGAAAGGGCTTAATAACAAAGCACAGGGGCTTGCCCC
>JBJEAH010000230.1:0-5356 GCA_051868815.1 Alloprevotella sp. | reverse complement strand
GCAAGCCCCTGTGCTTGGTTATTAAGCCCTTTCAGGGCAATGTCGGCTGCACTCGGAATAGCCCAAACGTGCTCGTCTCTGCACTCGATTGCACGACATTTCAGGGCCACAGGCACATTTTGACACAGCCCCTACTGTATTGTATTTCAGAATTATTTCTTCACCACGCCGTCCAAGCCATCGATGCTGATGTTCTTGTTTACGCGGGCTTCGATGGAATTGGCTTTCGCGATGTCGGCCATATCTACGCCCGTCACGTCTTTCATCACGTCGAACGTCTGTTTGATGACCGTCGGCACGTTTTGCGCCACGCCAGAAGGTTCGGTACCCGAGGTGCCGTAAACCGTCATGTTGCCGATCTTCGACATCGGCTCGGCAATACTCTTGGCCACTTCCGGCAGCACTTTCTCGTTCATGCGCGTGAGCATGTCGATGATTGCCACCTGTCCGTACTTGTCGTAGGCTTCAGCTTTCTTCTCCATAGCTTCTGCCTCAGCAAGACCTTTGGCACGGATACCCTCTGCCTCGGCGTTGAGGTTGGCCTCAATGGCGGCGGCCTGTGCACGACCTTTCGCCTCGATGGCAGCGGCTTCCTGCATGGCTGCATATTTCTCGGCATCGGCTTTCGCCTTCGTGGCGCGCGCTTCCTGCTCGGCGAGGTAAGCCTTTGCCTCTGCCTCGCGCTTCTGCTGTTCCAAGAGTGCCTGCGCATCTATTTCCACGCGGTATTTCTCGGCATCGGCCTTTGCGTTCACCTGCGCTTTCAGTTCGTTCTCCGTAATCTTGATGCGCTCCTGCGAAAGGATTTGTTCGCGCATCGTCTGCTCGATTTGCGCATCTACGGTCTTCGTGTTAATAGTCTTCTGCTGCTCTTGGCGCTGAATTTCGTAGGCAGCATCGGCATCGGCCTTCTTCGTGTCGGACAGCATTTTGAGTTCCGACTGCTTGATGCTCAATTCGTTGTTGCGCTCCGAGATTTCCGTTTCCGTCTTTACGCGGATATCGTTGGCCTCTTTCTTCGCATTCTGCTCGGCGATAGAGATTTCCTTCTCGGCGTTCGCCTTAGTGATGGCCGCGTTTTTCTTGATGGCATACGTGTTGTCGGCACCGAGGTCGCGGATAAGGTTGTTGTCGTCCGTAACGTTTTGAATGTTGCAGCTGATGATTTCCAGCCCGAGCTTTTCCATGTCGGGCGATGCCTTTGACTGGATTTGGTCGGAGAAGGCATCACGGTTCGTGTTGATTTCTTCGAGCGTGAGTGCGCCGATTACTTCGCGCATATTACCTTCGAGCGAATCCTGCACCTGTGCGGCGATGCCCGTAGTGTCCATGTTGAGGAAGTTCTTTGCGGCGAGGCGCGTGCCTTCGTCGGAGGGCTGCACGCGCACCTTGCACACGGCATCTACGTTCACGTTGATAAAGTCGTGCGTCGGCACGGACTTATTCGTCTTCACGTCCACCGTGACCTGTCCGAGGTACACGCGGTCGAGGCGCTCGAACACAGGGATCTTGAAGCCGCCGGTGCCGATCATCACGCGCGGCACGCGCTTGATACCTGAAAGGATATAGGCATAGCTGGGCGGTGCTTTCACATACATCGTGCCCATCACCACCAGCAGCACCACTACGGCGGCAACAATCAAGAGAATTAAAACAGGTGTTTCCATAGGATTGAAATTTGTGAGTTAAAGAAATGAAGCAATTGGGTCAAAAAAAAGGCAAAAAGTCAAAGAGTTGAAGAGGGAAGAAGATACTCATAATTGGTTTTACAGCCTCAACCTTTCGTCTATTTGACTTACAAACTCTTTGACTCTTTGACTTTTTGCCATAAATCCTACTCCCTACCGGCACGCTTGCGCGCGGTGTGGTCGAGAATGGTTTTGCGCATACGCATCGACTTGGGTGTCACCTCTACATACTCGTCCTCCTTGATGTATTCGAGAGCCTCTTCGAGCGAGAAGATAATGGGCGGCACGATACGCGCCTTCTCGTCGGCGCCCGAAGCGCGCATGTTGGTGAGCTGCTTGGCCTTCGTGACGTTGATAACGAGGTCCTTCTCGTGCACATGCTCTCCCACAACCTGCCCGGCGTACACCTCGTCCTGCGGCGAGATGAAGAAGCGGCCGCGGTCTTGCAGGTGGTCAATGGCATAGGCATAGGCCGTGCCGCCTTCAAGCGCGATGAGCGAACCGTTGGAGCGGCGCTGGATGTCGCCCTTGTAAGGCTGGTATTCCTTGTAGCGGTGCGCCATGATGGCCTCGCCCTGGCTGGCGGTGAGCACGTTGGTGCGCAGGCCGATGATGCCGCGCGAGGGAATGTTGAACTCAATGTCCACGCGGTCGCCGAGAGTAATCATAGAGGTCATCTCGCCCTTGCGGCGCGTCACCATATCGATCATCTTAGAGGCGAACTCTTCGGGCACGTTGATGGTAAGCTCCTCAATCGGTTCGCACCGCTCGCCGTCGATCTCCTTATAAATCACCTGCGGCTGCCCCACCTGCAACTCGTAGCCTTCGCGGCGCATCGTCTCGATGAGGATTGAAAGATGTAGCACGCCGCGCCCGGATACAATCCAGCGGTCTGCGCCCTCGGTCTTCTCCACGCGCAGGGCGAGGTCCTTTTCAAGTTCCTTTTCGAGGCGGTCGTTGATGTGGCGCGAGGTGCAATATTTGCCCTCCTTGCCGAAGAAGGGGGAGTCGTTGATGGTGAAGAGCATCGACATCGTAGGCTCGTCGATGGCAATAGTGGGCAGCGGCTCGGGGTTTTCAAAATCGCAGATCGTGTCGCCGATTTCAAAATTCTCCAATCCCACTACGGCGCAAATGTCGCCCGACTCCACGCCGTCGGTCTTCTGCCGCGCCATGCCCTCGAAGGTATGTACCTCCTTGATTTTCGTTTTCTCAAACGTGCCGTCGCGGTGGGCGATGGTGCAGTTCATGCCTTCGGCGATGCGTCCGCGATGCACGCGCCCCACGGCGATGCGCCCCGTGTAGTTGGAATAGTCCAGCGAGGTGATGAGCATCTGCGGCGTACCTTCGAGTTGCGTGGGGGCGGGAATGGCCTCGACTATTTTGTCAAGAAGATAGTCAATGTTTTCGGCAGGCTTATTAAAATCCTCGCTCATCCAGCCGTTCTTTGCAGAGCCGTAGACCACGGGAAAATCGAGCTGCTCCTCCGTGGCATCGAGGTCGCACATGAGGTCGAACACCATTTCGTAGACCTCCTCGGGGCGGCAGTTGGGTTTGTCCACCTTGTTCACCACCACAATGGGCTTCAATCCGATTTGCAGGGCCTTTTGCAGCACGAAGCGCGTTTGCGGCATCGGGCCTTCGAAGGCATCGACGAGCAGCAGGCAGCCGTCTGCCATGTTGAGCACGCGCTCCACCTCACCGCCGAAGTCGGAGTGCCCCGGAGTGTCTATGATATTGATTTTAGTGCCTTTATAGTCGATTGAAACGTTTTTAGAGAGAATCGTGATGCCTCGTTCGCGCTCGAGGTCGTTGTTATCCAAAATCAGTTCTCCCGCGTTTTGATTTTTCCTAAAAAGATTGCCCGCGAGCAGCATCTTGTCTACCAACGTGGTTTTGCCATGGTCCACGTGGGCGATGATAGCAATGTTGCGAATGTCTTGCATATATGATAATACCTAAAAAAACGATGCAAAGTTACTGCAACGAGCGCGAAAAGCAAAAAGAAAAGGCAGAAAATGAACATTTGTGCAACGTTTGTGCAAGGCAAGAGCAGGAACCAAGTTTACTTGGGTTCTGCCAGACGCAGCCGAGAATTACTAAATTATTATCCCGAAACAATAGAAAATCGGGCCTTGCACGTAAGAAAATCAAAAAAAATAGGGCAAATGCTTTGCTGTTTCGTTTTATTGCCCTATCTTTGCACTCGCAAAACGAAAGAAACATGGTTTTGCCCTCCCCTTATTGGTGCGTTAGTTCAGCTGGTTAGAATACATGCCTGTCACGCATGGGGTCACGGGTTCGAGTCCCGTACGCACCGCAATAAACATTGGAAGTCAATGTTTTACAAAATAAACACCCGATTTTACACCCAAGAATGTAAAGTCGGATGTTTTTATTTTATTTAAGATTAATCACCGAAACAGTACAGAGTTCTCCTTGCCCAAGGTCTTGACACGCAGGATCGGGGTGGACATCTACTTCACCGACCCGTATTCCGCATGGCAGAAAGGGGAAATCAAGCTCATCCAGTAATATATCTCAAAAGGTGCCGATTTCAACCTCGCCACGCTACAGAGGATAAAGAATGTGCAGTCCAAGGTAAATAAAAAACGCGGGAGAAACTCGATTTCGACTCCCCAAAAGATGCCTTTTTTTGATTTTTCCCAACAACTTTGTTGCGTTTGCTTGTTGACTCTGCCGTTTGATGAAAATGGTATTTCTGAATTATATCGTAAAGATCATTTGTTGATTCGTGCCATTGTTAGTCAATTCAATTCATGGGATATACTGAATGAAAGATATGTTACCGAACGAGCAGAGTCTAACAAGTATTTGAAAAACATTCTTGCTTCTCATGAAGGAGTACGTAATATGTTCTCAGAGCTACTGAATGAAGTTGACAAATCTGCGATTGAGAGACGTTTACGTGAATATATAGAGGAAGATAAGGAATTCATATCATGGAATGGTGGTGATGATGAATACTGCGATATGGCAGTAAAAAGGCTGAGAAAAGACATCAAACTTTATGATTGGATTGCTGCAGAGGAAAGACAAAACAAATCTGTTTTCCGTGTTTACTTGCATAAAGGTCATATTATGTTCGCAGTTCCAAGAAAGCAGTACGCAAAAGTTGCCCTTGATACAGAAAGAGCAAAGATAGCATATAAAATTGCCGAAAACTACGGGATGGATTATTACGATAACAACCAGTTACAAATGTATAAAGAATACGGAGATAGTTTTGGTAATGAAATCTGGCTCAAAGAGGATAGACTGAACTGTACACTGTGGGTTGGTTTCTGTCAGCATCATGAATTGAGGGTTCAGATAGAGTGTAAGACAAAGAAATATGCCAAGGAACTATTGGAAGTGTTTGAAGAAAGTGACTACATCAACGATGATGAGAGATGGATAGAGATACCATATCAGACACACTTCAAGTATCAAAAAACATATGGGGATTTGGCAAAAGTTTTGGAAAATATATTTGATATTATACCTGAACTTTAATCCTCAATTTAAGGAAAGAGATTAACGTTGACTGCCAAAAGTATTAGAGGAAATTGTGGGGGCTGTGTCAAAATGTGCATGTAGCCCAGAAAGGGCATAATAACAAAGCACAGGGGCTTGCCCCTGTGGGAAGATGATAGAATACGATTGCC
>JBJEAH010000229.1:0-5365 GCA_051868815.1 Alloprevotella sp. | reverse complement strand
TTCGCCTTCTACGCGCGGACCCTGATATTCTTTCTTTTCCTTAACCTTGGGCGCAGTTTTGGGGGCACGCTCTGCAGGCTGCTCTTCCTGCTGAACCTCGGCTTTCTTGACGTTGCCGCCGGTCTTCTTGGGAGCGATGAAGATAATCATGCGCTTGCCTTCGAGCTTCGGCATCGACTCTACCTTGCCGTACTCTTCGAGGTCGTTGGCAAAGCGCAGGAGCAACACCTCGCCTTGCTCTTTGAAGAGAATGGAGCGTCCGCGGAAGAACACGTAAGCCTTCACCTTGTCGCCGTCGGAAAGGAACTCCTTGGCGTGCTTGAGCTTGAAGTTGTAGTCGTGCTCGTCGGTCTGCGGTCCGAAACGGATTTCCTTCACCTCAATCTTGGTCTGCTTGGCTTTCAGTTCCTTCTGGCGTTTCTTCTGCTGGTAGAGAAACTTAGAGTAACTGATGAGCCGGCAAACGGGAGGCTCGGCATTGGGAGAAATCTCAACGAGGTCAACACCCTGCTGGCGTGCCATGTCAAGTGCCTGGCGCGTGGGTACTACCATCGGCTCGATGTCGTCGCCCACGATGCGCACTTCGCGCACGCGGATTTGCTCGTTGATGCGGTGCTGCTGCTTGTTGCTGTCGTTTCTCGGTTTCTGCGGTTGCGGCATACTTAGATTTTGAAACCTCCGTGGCGCGGGACCTATATATATATAATATTGTGTAGTCCCTGCGGAGGCGGAAAAGTTATATTTTTTGTAAATAAAATGTCCGCTTCTCATAAGTATCTCCTATGAAAAGCGGACGCAAAGTTAATAATTTTTCGTCATTTCAGCGACTTCTTCGCAAATTTTCTTGGCAAAGTCGTTGATTTTCATGCTTCCTTGGTCGCCTTCGCCCTGTTTTCTGACGCTGACGGTGCCTTCGGCCTGCTCTTTTTCGCCCACAATGACGAGATAAGGCACGTGCTTGAGCTCGTTGTCGCGGATTTTGCGGCCGATTTTCTCGGAGCGGTCGTCCACGTAGGCGCGAACGTCGAGTTCCTCGAGCTGCTTGCGCACCTGCCGGGCGTAGTCGTTAAACTTATCGGAGATGGGCAGGATAGCCACCTGGTCGGGCGTGAGCCAGAGGGGGAAGCGGCCGGCGGTGTGCTCGATGAGCACAGCCACGAAGCGTTCCATGCTGCCAAACGGCGCGCGGTGAATCATCACGGGGCGGTGCTTCTGATTGTCCGCGCCGGTATATTCGAGTTTGAAGCGTTCGGGCAGGTTGTAGTCCACCTGAATGGTGCCGAGCTGCCAGCGGCGGCCAAGGGCGTCCTTCACCATGAAGTCGAGCTTCGGGCCGTAGAAAGCTGCCTCGCCGTATTCGATGCGGGCGGGCAGGCCCTTTTCTTCGCACGCCTCGATAATGGCGGTCTCGGCCTTTTCCCAGTTTTCTTCCGTGCCGATATACTTCTCGCGGTTCACCTTGTCGCGCAGCGAAATCTGTGCCTCAAAGTTTTTGAAGTTGAGGGCCTTGAAGATAATCATGATGATGTCCATCACGCGCAGGAACTCGTCCTTCACCTGGTCGGGACGGCAGAAGATGTGCGCGTCGTCCTGCGTGAAGCCGCGCACACGCGTCAGACCGTGCAGCTCACCGCTCTGCTCGTAACGGTACACGGTGCCGAACTCTGCGAGGCGCAGGGGCAGGTCCTTATAACTGCGGGGCTTCCAAGCGTAGATGGCGCAGTGGTGCGGACAGTTCATGGGCTTGAGCATATATTCCTCGCCTTCTTCGGGCGTGTGGATAGGCTGGAAAGAGTCTTTGCCATACTTGGCATAGTGTCCCGAAGTGACGTAGAGGTTCTTCGAGCCGATGTGCGGCGTCATTACCTGCTGGTAGCCGTAGCGCTTTTGGATTTTCTTCAGGAAATCCTCGAGGCGCAGGCGGAGCGCGGTGCCTTTCGGCAACCACATGGGCAGGCCCTTGCCCACAAGTTCGGAGAACATGAAGAGTTCCATTTCCTTGCCAATCTTGCGGTGGTCGCGGCGCTTGGCCTCTTCGAGAAGCTGGAGGTATTCGTCGAGGAGCTTCTTTTTAGGGAAACTGATACCGTAAACGCGGGTCATCTGCGGGCGTTTTTCGTCGCCACGCCAATAGGCAGAGCTTACGGCCATTACTTTCACGGCTTTGATGGGTGCGGTGTTCATCAAGTGCGGACCGCGGCAGAGGTCGGTGTACGCGCCCTGCGTGTACGTGGTGATATGTCCGTCTTCGAGCTCGGCTATGAGTTCGTTTTTATAGGTCTGCCCGTGGTCGCCGAAGAATTTGAGCGCGTCGTCCTTAGATATGCTTTGGCGCACGAGGGCTTCCTTGCGGGTCACGAGTTCCTGCATCTTCTTCTCGATTTTCGGGAAATCGCTTTCGCTGATGCTGATGCCCTGCGGCGGCATCACGTCGTAGTAGAAACCGTTTTCGATGGCGGGGCCGATACCGAACTGCGTGCCGGGCCAGAGTTCCTGCATGGCTTCTGCCATGAGGTGGGCAGAGGTGTGCCAAAAGGCGTGCTTGCCTTCTGCATCGTCCCATTTATATAATTGTATGGACGCATCTTCGTTGATGGGGCGGTTAAGCTCCTGCGTTTCGCCGTTAACGCCGCAGGCGAGCACGTCCTGTGCCAGCCGCTGTGAGATGCTTTCGGCGATTTGCAATCCCGTTACGCCGCTTTCGTATTCGCGCACGGAACCATCGGGAAATGTAATCTTGATCATATATTATATATTGTGTGATTGATTTTCAACGCGCAAAGGTAACTAATTTTCTTAGCATAAAAGGCGGTTTTCTGAAATTGTTGGCGTTTTAGATGCCTTTGAACTTATATTTTGGAAAAATCGGGGCGGCGATTGATGATTACGGCACACACAAAAGGCGGGACGTTTACCGCGGACCGCACGCCGTGCCATAAATCTTCGGTCCTCTAAACAGCATATAACCCACGCGTTCACGGAGATTTTTCTTCCTTTCTCCTTGAAAATCGTTGCTTCCTCCCTGAAATTTTTTCCTGTCTGCGCAGAAAGTTTTTGTTACAAACTTTGTAACGCTTGTTACAAACTTGCTAACACATGTTACAAACTTTGTAATACGTGTTACAAACTTTGTAACAAAAAATTTCTCCGAGAAAATGAAAACAGTCTTATAGGACAGAAAAAAATTGCTCCGTGAAAGTAAAGGCTTTCACGGAGCAACGGCAGACGGTCTGCGCAGATAGTTGGACCAGGTTTATAAGCAAATTTGCCGAGGCACGAACTACGTGTCCCGGCAAAACAAAAGAAGGAATGCCCGTGCGGACATTCCTTCTTGCATGAGGTACCCAGCAGATTCGAACTGCTGTACGCGGTTTTGCAGACCGCTACCTAGCCACTCGGTCAGGGTACCAAAGGAAATCTTTTTTGATTTCGGGTGCAAAGGTAAACTTTAATTTTATTCCGACAAAGCATTGCGCCGCTTTTCTTACGATTAAGGCGCATTTTTTAGGCAAATCGCGCAAAACTCACAGGGAGCAGAAGAACGGTACGAGCACCGGCACGCTCATGTCGATAAGCATACCGTGGAAGAGCGAAATGGAAATCATCTGCTTGCCTGACACCCTGATAATTGTGGGCAACACCACGTCCACCGACGCCACGCCCGCCGCGCTGATGGGGGCGAGACAGCCGAAATGGCGCCGTATCCACGGGGCGAGCAACAGGGCACTCAACTCGCGGAACACGTTGGAGAGGAGGGCGATGGTGCCAAGTTCGGCTGCCACCTGCGTGCCGAGCGATGCCGACTTGAGTTGCGTGATTATAATGGAGGAAAGGGAATAGTAGCCCATGCCGCTGCCCACGGCGAGGCATTCCGTCACGCGCCACTTGGCGAGGCACAGGGCTGCGAGGGCTGAAAAGAGGAGCGTGCCGCCGATTGTGGCCATGGGTATGAGGAGCATCTTGGGTCGGAACGTGCGGATAATCTCGCCCAGGTTGTCGCTGCAGCCCACGCTCACGCCTATCTGGAACATCAGGGCATAAAGCAGGAGGAGCGTCCAGTCGTGCACCTGCTCCCAACCGCCCACGAGCCAGCCAAACAGGCAGCCCACCACAAATGCGCCGACAACCAACAGGCTATTCCGCATCTCCGTCCTCCTTTCCGAAAAACCAGCGTTCCAACGCCCAAGCCGCCAAAACGCTTCCTGCCAGCCCGAGCCCCGCAATCAGCGCGGCCTGCAACCCGAACGACCAGAAGTTTTTCATCAGCAGGCGGTTCTCCCCCACCGAAACGCCGAGGAAGAAGAGCATCAGGCAGATGGTGAGGGTGATGCTTATATTGATGCGCTGCAAGCCCCGGAAACGCCGCAGCAGGTAACCGACGGCGGTGCCGAGAATAGCCGTGAAGATAATACTGAACATTGCGTGTGAAGGTTTATCGGGCGCAAGAAACGCCCCTACCGGTTGAACTCGGCGCAAAATAAATAAAAATCTGCCATTTGCGCAAACGCTTTTATTGTTTTTCCTATATGATATATACGGATTATTTAGAAAAAAAGCGTAATTTTGCACCCGCAAAATATTCTTAACAGACAAATCCCAATGATTAAATCACAAGACATCAAGAAAGGCACCTGCATCCGCATGGACGGCAAGCTGTATTTCTGCATCGACTTCCTGCACGTGAAGCCCGGCAAGGGCAATACCATTATGCGTACTACGCTGAAAGACGTTGTTAGCGGTCGCGTTCTCGAAAAGCGTTTCAACATCGGCGAAGCCCTCGAAGACGTGCGCGTAGAACGCCGCCCCTATCAGTTCCTTTATATGGAAGGCACTGACTACATCTTCATGAACAACGAGACCTTCGACCAAATTCCCATTGCCAAGGAACTCATCACGGGCGTGGACTTCATGAAGGAAGGCGACACGGTGGAAGTTGTGAGCGATGCCTCCACGGAGACCATTCTCTACGCTGAAATGCCCGTCAAGACGCAGCTCAAGATTGTTTACACCGAACCGGGCCTCAAGGGCGACACCGCTACCAACACGCTCAAGCCGGCAAAGCTCGAGACTGGCGTGGAAGTGCGCGTGCCCCTCTTTATCAACGAAGGCGAAACTATCGAAGTTGATACGCGCGACGGTTCTTACGTGAACCGCGTGAAGGCTTAAATCGCAGTATACTTTATCAGGCAACAAAATCGTGCCGCAATGGACAAACTCCATTGCGGCACGATTTGTTTATGGGACAAACGATTTCGGGGACGAGGGTGTGTCAAAATGTGCATGTAGCCCTGAAAGGGCTTAATAACAAAACACAGGGGCTTGCCCCTGTGGGAAGATGATAGAATACGATTGCCCCTGTAAGGGG
>JBJEAH010000228.1:0-5369 GCA_051868815.1 Alloprevotella sp. | reverse complement strand
AGGCAACCTCGATGCTGTGAACAGCCTCCACGTCCGCCTCTGTCATCAGTCCGAGGAGTGTATATATAATATGGTATCCCGCGAGGTCGATGTCCGTCACGCCTTTGCAGTTGTAAATCTGCGCGGCGGCGACTTCGGTGCATCGGCTGTAGGCTGACTTCAAAGGCTCGGGCAGATGTCCGATAAGCGACCCCTGAAACGTGCCGCTGAGGATGTCTTTCTCGTGGTCGGTGAAGATGCGCACGCAGGCGCGTTCAAGGGCATTGATCACGCAAGAGCGCAGATACACGATGCGGTCGTCTGCGTCTGTGCAGTCTTCATACGCCGTCATCAGCCGTTCCTGCTCTTCGGGCGCAAAGAAATCGAGAAACAGGCGCGTGGTTGCCTCGTTGGAGAGAATGCGCAGCTTGTGGGCATCCTCTATATCCATGATTTCGTAGCAAATGTCGTCGGCCGCCTCAACGAGATACACCAACGGATGCCGCGCATAGCGCACGCCCTCACGGCCCTTGTCTTCAAGGCACGGTATGCCCAACTCGCGGACGATTTGCTCGAAAGTGTCGCGCTCGGATTCGAAAAAACCGAACTTGGCTTTCTTGGCAAGAGAAGAACTAAAAGGATATTTTACAATGGAGGCAAGGGTAGAGTAAGTCATCACGAAGCCGCCGCGCCGCCGTCCGTTGAAATGGTGCGTGAGCAGGCGGAACGTATTGGCGTTGCCGTCGAAGCGCGTAATGTCGTGCCATTCGCCGGGCGTGAAGTCGAGCGCGTCTTTCATCTCTGCGCCGCGCCCCTCCGAAAAGAAACTGCGAATGGCGCGCTCGCCCGAGTGGCCGAAAGGCGGATTGCCCATATCGTGGGCGAGGCAGGCGGCAGAAACTACTGCGCCGAACTCGCTCCAAAGTTCATCGGGATAATCAGGATAACGCTTTTTCAAAACATCGGCGACATCGGTGCCCAGAGAGCGCCCCACGCTCGACACTTCGAGGCTGTGCGTCAGGCGGTTGTGCACGAACACGCTGCCCGGCAGGGGAAACACCTGCGTCTTGTTTTGCATGCGCCGGAAGGCGGAAGAGAAGATAAGGCGGTCGTAGTCGCGCTGAAATTCTGTGCGCCGCTCCGAGGCGGAGCGCTGCCCGCCCGCCTTGCCCCAGCGTTTAGAAGAAATGAGTTGTTGCCAATCCATAATAAACAGCATTAAATCTTTGCAAAGTTAGGAAAAAGGCAGGATTTCAAGGCAGATAGTCTGCATAAAGTGGGCGTGTCAAAATGTGCCTGTTGACTTGAAATGTCGTGCAATCGAGTGCAGAGACGAGCACGTTTGGGCTATTCCGAGTGCAGCCGACATTGCCCTGAAAGGGCTTTATAACCAAGCACAGGGGCTTGCCCCTGTGGAAAGACGACAGAACACGTTTGCCCCTGTAAGGGGCTTATAATTAAAAGCAACTTTATTAAGTTCTAATTATAAGCCCCTTACAGGGGCAAACGTACTTGCAATGCTATACGTAGGGGCAAGCCCCTACGCTAATTTATTTTCCCCTTACAGGGGATACATCTACAACAATATTCATTTTGACATACGCCCGCCACAACGCAAAGCGGCGGACAAGTCCGTAGCCTTGTCCGCCGCCTGATGATTGTGCTTTCCCGTCTGCCTTAAAGCGGGCAGGTGAAGCCCATGTTGATGTTGGCGTTCATGCTGTTAAGAGGAATGAACTGCTTGCCAAGTTTACCAATCATGCGGTCGGTGCCGATGAAGAAGTTGAAATGTTTGGCGTGGAAGTCCACCACCATGCCCCAAGAGCCGCCCGTGGAAGAGAGCGCGCCGTTGAGGTTGAACTCAAACCATTTCACGGGGCGGATATTTGCCGACAGCATTCCCTGATGCCAGCTGTGAATGCCGGCGAAGCGGGAAGTGTAGAGGAAGCCGAAGCGCAGCTTGCGGTAAACGGGCAGCGTGTATTCCGCACCGATGTTCAGCGTGGCGGCGAGGGCTTTGGTCTCTTTTCCCGTGCCGTCGTCGTAGACAGAGAAGAGTTCTTCGAGGTCGTCGCCGATCTTCTCGAACTGGTCGCCAATCTTTTCGCCTTCTTCACCGTCAACATGAATGGGTGTCTTAAATCCGTCAAATTCCCATTGGCCGGCAGAGGAGGCCTTGTTTGCGTCCTTCCATGCGATAAAGCCGAGGTCCGTGAGTGCGGCACTAAGCGTGAGGTCGGGGAGCACCTTGTAGGTTGCGCCGAGGTCGAAGGCCAAGCCGAAGCCGGGCATCGAGAAAGAGTAGTCGCCGAAGCCCGAAACGCGGGGACGGCCGGTGCGCGGGTCGTTTTTCGAGGCATCTTCATGCTCAAACGGCATTTTGCCGAAGGCCAGGGTTCCGCGAATGTCGCCATTGACGGCCCAGTGGTCGTTGCGCATGGTCAGGTCGAGGCGCTCCGACTGAATGTCGGCATAGGCAAAACCAACGAGAAACTTCATCTTTGCGCCGACTTTCCACTTGTCGTTGATTTTGCGCGAGTGGCCAAGGGCGATTTCCGCATAATTCTGCGTACGCAGGCCGATGTCGGAGAGCGAGTATTGTTGCTGCGAGCCGGTCTCCTTCATCAGTTCAAAGAGCCCCTTGGGCAGGTTCACGTTGGTATTCGAGCGCAGGTTGAGTTCGATGAGGTTCGTGCCGCCGAAGGCGCGGAAAGCCACGGAGAAGAGGTTGTAGTTGAGATAGAGGCCGAGGTGCGTGTTGTCGTGCAGTTCGTCGAGAAACTTGTTCTTGTCCACGCCGGGGTTCATAAAGGTCGTCAGCGTGTTGCCATTGCCATAGCCGGGCATTCCGGGCGTGAAGTCGTACACGAAGTTTTTAAGTCCGAAGTTACCCGTCGTTCCGAAGTTGATATTTCCGAGGAAGGGTATGCCCACGTAGCCTGCCGAGTCGAGGAGGGCGGGGTTCATTTGGTGGCGGAAGTTGGAAGTCTCCATGAAATAGGAGGAGCGCAGTTCCTGTGCCGTGGCGGATAGACCGGCTGCTGCCGCAAGCGTGAGGGCGGCGAGTGATTTTATAATCGATTTCATAATTGTAGAGTCGTTTAATGGATATTACACATATAGCGGTCTTTTCTCATTAGTTGAAGTCGCCGATTATTTGTCCGTTGAGGCGCAGGAGCATCTTGCTTAATTGCAGGTATTGTTCCGAAGTCAGCTGTCTCTGCTGGCCTTCAGGCTGGACGGCGGCCGCCTTTACCAAGAAGGCGAAGCGGTCTACGCGCGAGAGGTCGGAGGGCTGTTTGAACGTAATGTTCACGGAGAAGGGCGAAATCTTTTCGCCGTCGTTGCTCGGTGCGGCTTCAATGATTCCCGTTGCAGGCTGTGCGAACGCGATATTGTTGCCCCAGACGTCGAGTGCTTTCAGTTCGACCGTCAGTTCTAGGGGCACGGTGTTCTTTGCCTCTGCCGTCACGGTAACGCCCGATGCCTGATAGTCTTTCAGGTCGTCGTTCATGCAGTCTGTGGTGTCGCGGTAGAGAATGCTCAACCCGTGGTTGAATTCGAAGGGAATAAAGATTTCGTAGTCGATACCGGCGTTGTAGTCTCTGCCGAGCGTGATGGTGTTAAGTTCGCCCTGCTTGATGCGCACGCTGCCATCGGGCATATCAACCTTGATGTTTTCGGGAATGGGGTCGATGAGCTTGCTAAGGTTGGGTACATCGTAGATGTTGGCACCTGCTTCCACGCCATCGGGGTCGTAGGGACTGTTGCCCTGATAGAAGTAAACACCCGAGCGGTCGTGCTTGTTCAGCGTGGCATGTCTTGCTGCCTGTTTCGGGAAGTAGATAGGTTCGCTGGTAGGCTGCCCGTTCTTGTCAAGTCCCCACATCTTGCCTTGGAACTCAAACGACATAGGCACTTCCGACAGGTCTACATTAAACTTAATGGTCGGGTTGGCCACGTCAATCTTAACCGTGTTGTCTTTCAAGAAGTCGGGCAACTGTTCGGCAATGTCAAAAGGCGCTACGTCGCCCACGTGTACCGTAGGATTGTACACGCCGCTCACCTTGTCCAGATCTACGAGGATTTTGCCATTCTCGGGCGCGTTGCCTTCGAGGGTCACGATGAGGTGCACGTTGATGTATGAACCGGGGCCGAGCGTTACGTTGCGCTTGGTGCAGACGTCGAATGAGCCTTCCATCTTAATCATGCCTTTCAAGTCGATTTCGCCGTTCTCGATTTTCTTACCCAATGTTTCATTAGAGATGAGTACCTCGTCGAGCGAGACAGTGCCGAGCGTCAGCCTGTTGGTCTGTGCAAGCGACGTTTGATCCTCGAACGTTTTGGTATGATTGGTAAGGTCGTTACTTATGATAAAGTCGGGGAAGGTGATTTTCATGCCTTCAATTTTTTTGAAGTAAAAATCCTGCGTGCCGGTATTTGAGAGGATTTCGAGCACGAGCTTGAAGCGGCTGGTACTGCTTTTCGGCGTGATGCTCTTGATGCTTACAATGTCGTCCATGATTCCGGTCATGTTGAAATTGAAGTTTTTCTCTGCATCAACCTTAGTGAGGTTAAATCCGGAGATATCCGAAAGCGAATTACCTGCGTTCAACGTAACTGAACCAGGGAGGCCGATACGGTCAAAGTTGAACACCTCGTCTGTAGGCGTCAGCTTAGCCTCGTCGATTTTCGTCGTCACGTCTTGCACGTGGTAGTCGAAAGATGTGGTGCCGTTCTGCACAAGGTAGAAGAGGTTGTTGGCATCTTTGTGCCAAAGGTCGTCCTCGTCCACGTTGAGCATATCGCCCAGATAAATTTTTTCGGTTGCGCCGAGCGTCATGCCGAGCCCGTCGCTGCCGAGACCCATAGTGAGGTCGATACTGTCTACGTCGTACTTGTCGTCGACGCAAGCGGTGAGAGCAAAACCGCAGACCGCGCACAAAAGGCTTTTTGCGAGCAGCTTGATAGTTGTTCTGCGTGCCATAATGATAATATTGGTTTTAGAATGAATAAAATTGTTTCCTATATAAATTCCATGAAACCTGTTTGTGGAAAGAGCAAAACAGTATTTCACAAAATGTTTTCAGAAAGGAGAATTTCCAAAAAGGTGCTTTTAATAACCTTATTCGCGGCAAATATACTTAATTTCTTCTCCCTTTCAAACGATATTTAATAAAAATTGAGTAAAACGGGCAAATTTTCCTATGGAGACCGTGCGCAGGGGATATAATCTGCAGCAAGTTTCAACCGCAAGGCGTTCCAACTTTCATATAAATGCACCTTTGGCGGCGGCTCGGCATAGCCCGACCAAACAAGTTTGTCGGTCTCTGCACTCGCCTTGCACAAACGTTCTTTTAATTATAAGCCCCTTACAGGGGCAATCGTAC
>JBJEAH010000227.1:0-26338 GCA_051868815.1 Alloprevotella sp. | reverse complement strand
CAAGCCCCTACGCTAATTTATTTTCCCCTTACAGGGGATACATCTGCAACAATATACATTTTGACACAGCCCCCGTCATTCGTGCTATATTTATAAAATTATTCCCAGCCGAGTGCGCTTGCGCCGAGCACGGCGGCTTCGCTGCCGTTGAGCGAGGAGATGAGCAGCTTGGCCTTTCCCTGGAAGATGTTGAGCATGTTCTTCTCGAAGGCTTCGCGCAGAGGTTTCATCAGGTAGTCGCCCGCCTTGGTGAGGCCGCCGAAGAAGATGATGGCTTCGGGAGAGTTGAACGTCACGAAGTCGGCGCAGGCCGTGCCAAGCACCTTGCCCGTGAAGTTGAAGATATCGAGCGCGATGGGGTCGCCCTGCTCGGCAGCCTTGAACACGTCGTAAGAAGTGATTTTATCGGGGTCGAGCTGACGCAGGGGACTGTCTTCGGTGCGCTTCGAAAGGATTTCGCGGGCCGTGCGAGCCACACCCGTGGCGGAGCAATAGGTTTCGAGGCAACCGCTGCGCCCGCAGCCGCAGGGGCGTCCGTTCTCTGTGTGGTCGATTACGAAGTGGCCCAATTCACCGGCGAAGCCGTCGCTGCCGTACACGATGTTACCGTCTACGACAATGCCCGAGCCCACGCCCGTGCCGAGCGTAATCATGATGAAGTTCTTCATGCCGCGTGCCACGCCGTAGGTCATCTCACCCATTGCGGCGGCGTTGGCATCGTTGGTCACACGCGTAGGCACGCCGAGGGCATCCTGGAAAAGCTGCGCGATGGGCACGATGCCCTCCCAAGCGAGGTTGGCGGCGTATTCAATCGTGCCGTTGTAGAAGTTGCCGTTAGGCGCTCCGATACCCATGCCCCGGATTTGACTGATGCCGCCCACGAGGTCGAGCGCGGGTTGCAGAGCCTCCACGCCGGCTTTCACGTAATCGTTTACATCGGGATAGGCTTTCGTGCTAAGGACCACTTGCGCCTTAATCGTGCCTCTCTGGTCTACGATGCCGAACACGGAGTTCGTGCCGCCCATGTCGAGACCGATAACATAGGGCTTTTCGTTTGAGTTCTCCATTATTATTATGTATTAGATAGGTTTAGAAAAAGGATATCTGTGCAAAATTACTGCTTTTCTCATTCTTTTTACATACGATAAAAGCCTTTTTCTGCGCAGATAAGTCCTATTTGTGTTTTTTTAGGAAAAGCGGCACGGCGGGGCGGGCGTTCTGCAGAACGCACCTACCGGACTTCGCCTTTGAGCGTGGCGGAAGAAGCATCGGTGATGCGCACTGTGGCGTATTGCCCCGGGCGCAGCGTGTCCCGGTCGAACACCACCACCTTGTTTTGCTCCGTGCGGCCGAAGAGCTGCTCGCGCGAGCGTTTCGACGTGCCTTCGATCAGCACTTCATAGGTTTTGCCGATGCAGCGGCGGTTGCTTTCTGCCGACAGTTCGTTTTGCAGCGCGATGAGTTCTTCGAGGCGGCGCACCTTGACCTCCTCCGGCACGTCGTCGGAAAGGTGGCGGGCGGCGTAGGTGCCGGGGCGCTCGGAATATTTGAACATGAAGGCGGAGTCGTAGCCGCATTCGCGCATGAGCGAAAGCGAGAGGGCGTGGTCGTCCTCCGTCTCGCTGCAATAGCCGGCAAAGATGTCGGTAGAGAGCCCGCAGTCGGGCACGATGCGGCGTATGGCGGCCACGCGCTCCAAATACCATTCGCGCGTGTACTTCCGGTTCATCAGTTTCAAGATGCGGTTGCTACCGCTCTGCACGGGCAGATGAATGTGGCGGCACACGTTCGGCTCTTCCGCGATGACGCGCAGCGTTTCGTCGCCCATATCCTTCGGGTGGCTGGTAGAGAAGCGTATGCGCATCTCGGGAACGGCGCGCGCCACGAGGCGCAGCAAGGCGGCGAAGTCCACCTCCTCCGTGCCGTTCTGCCGCCCTCGGTAACTGTTGACGTTTTGCCCAAGCAGGGTGACCTCTTTATAACCGCGTGCGGCGAGGTCGCGCACTTCGGCGAGAATGCTCTCCACGTCGCGCGAGCGCTCCCTGCCACGGGTGTAGGGCACGATGCAGTAGTGGCAAAAGTTGTTGCAGCCGCGCATGATGCTCACAAAGCCCGAAATCTGCGGGCCGCAGAGCCTTTGCGGGATAATGTCGCGATAGGTTTCGGTGGTGGAAAGCTCGATGTTGATGGCCTTCTGTCCCAGTTCGGCCTGTGCCACGAGGTCGGGCAGGGAGAGGTAAGCGTCAGGGCCTGCCACGAGGTCGGCGCCGTAGTCTGTGAGGAGCTGTTCCTTCACACGCTCTGCCATGCAGCCCAGTACGCCGATGATGAGTTTGCGGCCCTTGCGGCGCAGGGCGTTGAGGGCTTCGAGGCGGTGTATGATTTTCTGCTCGGCATTGTCGCGCACGGAGCAGGTGTTGAGAAACACGGCTGAGGCTTCGTCGAGGCTATCCGCAGTTTCGTAGCCCGCCATCTTCATCACGGAGGCCACCACCTCGCTGTCTGCCACGTTCATTTGGCAGCCGTAAGTTTCGATATATAATTTCTTCATTTTGGAGTAGACGAGACAAAAAGTCAAAAGGGTCAAAGGGTACGAGGGGCGATATCAAAAATCCCCGCTGCGCTTGGCGCGGCGGGGATTTGTCTTTTTCTTGAAAGAGATTTTTTACTTACGCAGACCGAGCGCCTTGACGATGTTGCGGTAGCGTTCGATGTCGCGGCTCTTGAGGTAGTTGAGCAAAGCGCGGCGCTTACCTACGAGCTTAACGAGAGAGCGTTCTGTAGTATGATCTTTACGGTTGGCTCTCATGTGGTCCGTCAAATGGGCAATACGGTAAGAAAACAAAGCCACCTGGCTCTCAACGGAACCCGTGTCGGTGTTAGACTGTCCGTACTTGCCAAAGATCTCTTTCTTCTTTTCAGAATCCAAGTACATTGTGTGAAAGAATTAAGTTGTTGAAAATAGGTTTTGCTTTATAGCGGGTGCAAATTTACGCCTTTCTCGCTTAACTGCCAAGTTTATAGTAAGAAAAGTTGTGCAAGCTATTTTTTTGCACGCTTAAATAAAGGTTTAATGCAATCTCGTCAGAAAAATATCTTTCAAATAATATTTTGTTATCAAAAATAATGTTTACATTTGCATTGTGATATAAGAAAGTGTGATTTATAAAGCAAAAAGTAAGCAAAAGAAGAAAGATCATGTGTGGAATAGCCTGCATATTCAATATTAAGCAGCAAAACGAAAACCTGCGCCGCAAGGCATTGGAGATGAGTAAGAAGATACGCCACCGCGGTCCCGACTGGAGCGGCATCTACGTGGGCAAGTCGGCGATACTCTGCCACGAGCGCCTCTCGATTGTTGACCCGCAAAGCGGCGGACAGCCGCTCTTCTCGCCCGACCGCCGGCAAATCCTTGCCGTGAATGGCGAAATATACAACCACCGCGACCTGCGCAAGCGCTTCGCCGACACCTATCCCTTTGCCACGGGCTCGGACTGCGAAGTGGTGCTGGCACTCTATAAAGAAAAGGGCTTTGACTTCCTCGAAGACCTCAACGGCATTTACGCCTTCGCGCTTTACGATGAGGAAAACGATGACTATCTCATCGCCCGCGACCCCATCGGCGTGATACCATTATATATTGGGCGCGACAAGGAGGGACTGGTTTACGTGGCTTCGGAACTGAAAGCTCTCGAAGGTTTCTGCGACGAATACGAGCCGTTCCTGCCGGGGCATTATCTGCGTGGCAGCGAGGGCGTGATGCAGAGGTGGTACAAGCGCGACTGGAAAGATTTTGACAACGTGAAACACAACGGTGCCTCTGCCCGGCAGTTGCGCGAAGCGCTCGAAGCCGCCGTGCACAGGCAGCTGATGTGCGATGTGCCTTACGGCGTGCTGCTTTCGGGCGGCTTGGACTCTTCCATTATCTCCGCCGTGGCCAAGAAATATGCCGCGCGCCGCGTGGAAACGGAGGATGCGGGCGAAGCCTGGTGGCCGCAGTTGCACTCTTTCGCCGTGGGACTTAAAGGTGCGCCCGACTTGGCGAAGGCGCGTGAGGTGGCAGACTTTATCGGCACCGTGCACCATGAAATCAACTATACCATTCAGGAGGGTCTCGATGCCGTGCGCGATGTAATCTATTACATAGAAACCTACGACGTTACCACCGTGCGCGCTTCCACGCCGATGTACCTGTTGGCGCGGGTCATCAAGTCGATGGGCATCAAGATGGTGCTTTCGGGCGAAGGCGCGGACGAGATTTTCGGCGGCTACCTGTATTTCCACAAAGCCCCCGACGCGCAGGCGTTCCACGAAGAGACGGTGCGCAAAATCGGCAAACTCTATCTTTACGACTGCCTGCGTGCCAACAAAAGCCTTTCGGCTTGGGGCGTGGAGGGGCGCGTGCCATTTCTCGACAAGGAGTTTATGGACGTGGCGATGCGCCTGAACCCAGTGGCGAAGATGTGTCCCGGGCAGACGACAGAGAAGAAGATATTGCGCGAGGCGTTTGCCGACTATTTGCCTGAAAGCGTTGCCTGGCGGCAAAAGGAGCAATTCTCCGACGGCGTGGGTTATTCGTGGATTGACACGCTGAAAGCCGTTACGGCGGCTGCCGTGAGCGATGAGCAGATGGCGCACGCGGCAGAGCGTTTCCCGATTAATCCGCCTATGAACAAGGAGGAATATTACTATCGCTCTATATTCGAGGAATATTTCCCGAGCGAGAGTGCCGCGCGGAGCGTGCCCAGTGTGCCGAGCGTGGCTTGCAGCACCGCCGAGGCCCTGCGCTGGGACGCGGCGTTTGCCAAACTCAACGACCCGAGCGGTCGCGCCGTTGCCGGCGTTCACGAAGAGGCTTACTAAACTATATATATGTTATTTTGGTTGAACGAGAGGCCGCCTCGCTGCATTGCGAAGCGGCCTCTATCAGTAGTTTGCGGGCATATTTGCTCTCTATTATCTTATTCGGCAGTTGCGAGCGGCGAAGCTTGCGTGTAGGTGCGTGCGGCAAGTTCTTTGTCGAGCATATACATGCCGTACTTGTTGCCCTCTACGGCCTCGGCGGCAGCGATGAGTTCGCGGGCATTCTCTTCTTCTTCAACCTGCTCGTCGATGAACCATGTGAAGCGGTTGATGGAGGCGAAGTCGCGGTCGTCGTTGGCAATGGCGGCGAGGTTGTTGATGAGTGCCGTCACCTTCTTCTCGTGCTCGAGGGTCTGCTTGAACATGTCGGCCACACTGTCCCAAGTTTCGGGCACGGCGTCAATGGGCTGGAGCACCACCTTGGCATCGCGCGAGTTGAGGTAGTTCATGAAAATGCGTGCGTGGTCCTGCTCCTCGCGGAACTGCACGTGATACCAGTTGGCAACGCCTTTGTAACCCTTGGCTTCTGCGTCCATTGACATAGCGAGATAAAGGTAAGCCGACCAAAGTTCGGCATTGATTTGTGCGTTTACCGCATCGTGAAGTTGTTTGCTAAGCATTTTTTTAGTTGATTAATATGTTGGACAATAAAAAGAATTATTGCAAATCTATGCGCTGCGGTGCGGCTTGCTCGTAGCCCGGCGAGTCTACGGCGCGGCAGCGTATATAGTTTTCTTCCTTGTCGTTGGGGTGATAGGCGGGGAAATCGCTGTTGTGCTTCACCATGTTGCGGCGCACCGTGATGCCGTCCACGGAGTGTGCGTAGATGAGCGGTTTGTCGAAAGTTTCAAACACGTTGTCCTCGATGAGGATGGCATCGCGCTTGCCCCCGTGGAAATAGCCCTTTTGGATATTGATGCGTGGGATTTCGGGATAGATGGAAATCACGGCATTGGTAAACTGGAACTGGTTGGTGAGGGCGTTGAGGAAGCGGTTCTTGCGGATCACCAAGTCGCGCACCGCGCCCGACTCGTACCAGCCGTTGCAGTCGCCGCACAGCAGCACGGCGGTGCCGGAGGTGTGGTCGAAGAAGTTGCGCTCGCAGATGGTGCGGCGCGGCGAACTGAAGAGTGCGCCGCGGGCGCGGTTGTTGCGCACGGTGCAGCGGCGGAAGATGACTTCGGGCGTGGCGGAAAGGTTCTCAACGCCGTAGGTCTCGTCGGTGCTTACCTCACGCGGCACGTCGTTCTTGAAACGGATCACAAACTCCTTTGCGCCGCAGCAGGTCGGCTGGTCTGCGGGCTTGATGCCCTCAATCACGTTTTCATCGCCCTTCACGTCCATGCACACGGCGCGGACAAACGACACGGTGTCGCCAGGCTGTCCCCACGCGAAGCCCCAAGCCTGCCCGTGCTCGTAGCTGCAACGCAGTGTGCGGCGGTCGATGATTTCTTTGACTTTCAGATAAATGCCGTGCACGTTGATGGCATCGTCCATCATGCTCTCAAACATGCCCTTTTCCACTGAAATCAGCCCTCGGCACTGCGAGAAGTGCGTGGCGTCGGCTTGCGTGGTGAAGTAGCGGGGGTCGGACTTGCTGCGGAGGCAGACGGAGAATTTCTGGAGCGTGATGTCGGTGCAAAGCTGTGCCAAAAGTCCCATGCCCTCGGCATAGTGCACCTGCACATTGCGCAGCGTGGTCTGCATGCAACTGTCGAGGAACACGCCCGGCGCGGGACGGGCGTAAGTGCGCAGGGCTACCACCGTGCCCTCGGGCAGACGCTCGTCGCGCCAGTTGGGAGCGAGATAGGTGCCTTCGGCCTGCGGCTGAACGCCGTTGAGGTCGATGCCGAGGTCGGAGGTGCGGTAAACCATGTGGTGCGTCTCGGGATTGAAGGCGATGCCTGTGCCGTAGTTGAACTGCCAGCCTTCGCCTTTGGCAAAAAACTTGCCGCCGTCAACGCCGCAGTCCACCCACGGAGCGGGGCGGAACGTGATGCCGCCCTCGGGGCTGTTGGCCACTACCTGCACTTGCGTGATGTGGGGCTGGGAGAAGTCGATGGAGAAATTGCGCAGCACCGTGTTCTTGCAGTGCACCAGCGCGAGCGGCAGCATGCGGCCGTGGCACACGAAGGAAGCCCCGCCGCCGTCGAGCGTGAGGTTTTCCCACTCCGTTAAGTCAATCGCCACGTGCTTGGGGTTGTCTTGGTCGTGGTTGGAAATATAATAGGTGCGCACGGCTGCGCCTTGCGGGTGAAAGTTGTACGTGCCTTTTTTGAAGCGGAGCGTCACGCAGTCGCCGGGCTGCACCTGCGCCTTGATGTCGGCAAGTGCTTTCTGCAACGTTTCCGAGAGGTTTTCCGTGCCAGGCCTCACGCCGTAGTCCGCCATGCGAAACGTGCGTTTCCTTGCCTGCGCAGCGGCGAAGAGCATTACGAATGAAAGCAAGAAAAGGGAAAGGCGTTTCATAAAGGATATGATGAGAATTTTATCAAATAAAATTTATTTAGGTTCTTCCGCCTCAACGCGCACAATGCCTCCCGTTACGGGCGAAAGCGTCACGCGGGTGGTGTATTTCTTATTGAAGAGGTCGCCGCCGAGATGCTCCACGCGCCCGAACTGGGCGATGGGCAGCGTTTGCGAAAGCAGTTCCGCGTTGTCGGCGCAGAGTTTCACCTCCGCACGGCCGGGCACCATGTAGCGCAAGTCGTCGACCTCCTTCTTTGCCTTGGCTTTCGGGTCAATGACCTCTGCGGGCAGCGTTTTCAGGTCGGTCACGCTGACGCGATAGGGCTTGCCGGCAAGGTCGTCCGCGTCCACAAAGCCCAAGTGGCGCGAGAAGCGGAACAGAATGCTGTCGGCCGCCTCGCCGGTAGGTACAAAGTCGAACGTCGCCACGTGTGTCTCCTCGCGCATCGTGCCGGCGAAGAGTTGCAAGAGCGCGGTTTCTTGCGTTTCGAGGCTGTTGAGCATCAGTTTGAGTTGCTCGCCGTCCTTCGGCATAAAGTCGGCCTGCCCTTTGGTGAGCAGCGAGCGGTTTTCGCGGATATCGTAAATCTCGGCCGCCGTGAGTTCCGCCATTTTCGTGAGGTTGCCTGCCGAGAGTATTTCTTCTGTTTTATACTTTGCGCCGTTCAGGTTGTTGTCCGTGCCGGGAATGACGGCCGCCATGGGCAGGGGTTCTTCCTCCGGCGCGTCCTTGTTCACGGCCAGCAGCCTTCCGTCGTCGGCCAGTGCCGCGAGGGGCGCGCTCGTCTTGGGCACGAGGCGAATGGTGTAGGCTTTGCTCTTGTCTGCCACACCGTAAGGAGTCATTTCCACGGTTTTGATTTCCCACTCGTCGCGCTCTGCCTGCACGGCATCTTTCAGGCGCAGGAAGCGTTCGGCATAGAGGCAATATTCGCCCGGCGTGTAGTGGCGGCGCACCGCCGTGACGGTGAAGCGCAGTGCGGTTTTGGGCAAGAAATAAGTGATGCCGTTGTCGGTGATGCCCGGCGTATAATTGCGCACCTCGGTCTGAGCGGCGAGGCTGCCCGAGAGCGCGGAGGCGAGGAATAGTGCAAAGATTTTTTTCATGTGTAGATATAATATATTGTATGTCTAAAACTCAATCGGCCCGAACTGCGGCAGGTTTTCTCCGCCGTGCAGGGCGCGGAAGGCTTTGGGCAGATAGTCGATGAGGTCGGAAGCCGTGACGCTCTCCTGCCCCAAGTCGGTGGCGGCGAGGTCGCCGGCGAGTCCGTGCAGGAACACTGCCAGGCGGCAGGCGGCGAACGTTTCGTAACCCTCCGCCAGCAACGCCGCGAGCATGCCCGTAAGCACATCGCCGCTGCCCGCAGTGGCGAGCGCATTGTTGCCCGTAGGGTTGAAGTACACCTTGCCCTGCGGCGTGCATACGGCCGTGTAGCGGTTTTTCAGAATCATGAAGAAGCCGTGCGTCACCGCCATTTCCTTCGCCTCTTCAAGCGCGGCGAAGTGGTCGGTGCTGTGCAGGCCGAGGCGGCTCATCTCGCCGAGGTGGGGCGTGAACACCGTGCCTTTGGGGATTTGCCTTATCCAACTGCGGTGGTCGGCAAGAATGTTGATGCCGTCGGCGTCGATGACGAGCGGCACGGCGGCGTGCCCCGTCTGCTGTATGAACGCCAGCGCGGTGCGCTTGTCCGTGCCTATGGCAGGGCCGAGGGCTATGGCGCTGAACGCGTCGGAGAGGTTGGGCGTTGTGAAGATTGCGTCGTCGGCATCGTGGCTGAGCAAGGCTTCGGGCACGGAGATCTGCAGCAGGTCGTTGTTGCGCTTCGGCGTGTGTATGGTCACCTTGCCCACGCCGCTTTTCAGGCAGGCCTTTGCCGAGAGAATGGCTGCACCCGCCATGCCGTAGCGGCCGCACACGAGCAGGGCGTGGCCGAACGTGCCTTTATGCCCGAAGGCGGGACGCTCTTGCAGCATCTGCCTCACGTCGGCCGCTTCGGTGAAGAAGTAGGGCGTGTCGAGCGCGGCGGCCTTTTGGGCGGAAAGTCCGATGTCGAGCACCTTGATGCGCCCGCAATAGATATTGTTCTCGGCAATGAGCATTGCCGGTTTGAGGTGCTGGAAGGTGAGCGTGAGGTGCGCCTGAATTATGTTGCTCGGAATGTTTTGCGCATTGTCCTCCGACATCAGTCCCGAGGGCATATCTATCGCCACCACCTGCGCCGGCGCGGCATTGATAAACTTGATGAGGGTGGCAAATCCGCCCGTTGCGGGACGGTCGAGTCCTGTGCCGAAGAGCGCGTCTACCACGAGCATGTCTTCCGTGAGCGCGGGGGCTTCAAACTGCGAGGTCACCTCGGTAAATTCCACGCCCTCCGTTTCCAAGATGCGCTTTTTGTTTTCGGCGCAATCGTTGCTCAGGTGGTCGCCCGTATTGAAGAGGTATGCCTTCACCGCATATCCGCGCCCTGCGAGCAGGCGAGCCACGGCCAGTCCGTCGCCGCCGTTGTTGCCCGGTCCGGCAAACACCACGACAGGCGTGCCCTTTGCGGGCCACTCCATCGCAATGGCTTCCGCTGCACGTTCAGCGGCGCGTTCCATGAGTTGGAGCGACGTGATGTTTTGTTCGCGAATGGTGGAAGCATCGAGTTCCTTCATTCGGCTTGCTGCAAATATCTTCATTTTGGAAAGGCTATTTATAATATTGTATGGCGCGGGCGATACGCTTTGGGCGGGGTATTAAATGTTTTTAATTGCCTATGCGCCCCTGTAAGGGGCTAATAGATTAGCGTAGGGGCTTGCCCCTACGTGGGTCGTTGTCTATCCGATTGCCCCTGTAAGGGGCAAATAATTAAAATTATACTCGCATCGAATTATAATAATAAGCCCCTTACAGGGGCAATCGTGAACGACCGCCTATCCACAGGGGCAAGCCCCTGTGCTTTATTATTAAGCCCTTTCAGGGCTGTGTCAGCAATCCCTTAGAATGGCCACCAGCCTTTGCGCTTCGGCTTTTCCGCCGGCATATTCATTTCCTCGCGCAGTAGCTGTTCGTAACTGATGCGGCGCGTGATAATTTGGTAGATGCTGCCCCAGTCGGGCAGTCCGCCCACGTTGCGGTCGTCGATAAACATCTGTACCTTGAGTTTTCGGCAGAAGTTATCGCTGTTCATGCAGTTGGCATCTTCATCGAAATTGCTGTTCACGGCATAGAAGCGCACGCCGCGCTCCTCGCACCACGCCACCGCCTCGTCGAGCAACTCGCCCGTGCGCACGCTCCAAAGCACGAGTTTGTGCCCGTCCTCCATGAGCTGTTTCAGCGTGGCTACGGCAAAAGGACGCTCTTTGCCGATAGCGGGATATTTGTGTTCTACAATCGTTCCGTCAAAGTCTACTGCTATTACCATATTATCTTGTTTTTGCTTGAAATTAAAATCTCGCCGCGCCGCGCAGTTCCCGTGTGCCGCCGTCCGGAAAGGTCGTAGACAGGCTGTGCCGCGCCGTGGTTTTCTTTATTGAAAATGGCAGGAGGCAATGCCGCCGCCGTGTTGCGCTCAAAGCGAATGACGAGTTGCGGGCCGGCAGGCTCGAACAGCGAGAGATAGCAGCGAAACGGTGCAAGCGTGCTGCCTGCCGCCGCATGGGCAAAAGAGCTTCCGTCGGCTGTCAGCAGATAAATGCTTTCGTTCGCGTCTGCCACGGCCATTTGCCTATAGTTTGTGCCCCAAATGCCTTGGTACAGATGGCCGAGCGTGGGCGCAACGGTACACGCCCTGCTGCTGAACGCCACCGTGAGCCGTCCGTCCGCCGGTGCCGCGCCTATGGTGCGCAGGATATGCGCCGCACCGCCAGCAATCGTTTCCGTCTCGCCGAAAGCCAATGCCGCGCCGTCCATGCCCAAGGCCTTTCCCGCTTCAAACAGTCCTTGCCCCTCTACTGCATCGGCATCGAAAGGCAGGCAGAGCGTTTGCCAGTTGCCGTCGGCAATCAGGCGGCGCGTATAGCGCAACTGACCCGTGCTCACGGCGAAGGGGAAAGGGATAAAGAGCGGAGCACCGTCGGTGAGTTCAAAGGAGTGCAGCAGCCGCGCCTCGCTGTTCCCGGTGCGTGCCACGGCAAAACGCCACGCCTCCGGCACGAGGCTGGCATCTTCGCTGCGCACATAGATGAGCAGGTTGGGTTCCGTGGGCGTATGGCGAAAGGCAGTCGCGCCCTCCGGCAGGCTGATGCCCGTGAGGTCGAGACACGTCACGCCGCCGAGGTCTATGGCTGCCAGTTCGTCGGCCGTCAAAGGCTCCTTGATTTTCAGATAGCCCGTCCACTCCGTGCCTGTCAGCCCTCCGTCGCCCGACACCGTGCCGCGCGAACCCTTTGCGCTGCCGCCATCGGTGGCTTGCAGCGCGGCGCAAAGGCAAAAGAGCAGGAAGAGCGTACCGAAGTGCCGTAGCATTTTTTACTGTTTGGGGACTAATGTTATGCCCGTCCCTATTTGCCTTCGGCAAGTTTGAGGAGATATTGCCCGTACTGGTTCTTCGCCATAGGCTGTGCCGTTTGGCGCACCTGCTCGGGCGTAATCCAGCCTTGTTGCAGGGCGATGCCTTCGAGGCAGCCCACTTTCAGACCCGTGCGCTTTTCGATGACTTCGATAAAGGTAGAAGCTTCGCTCAGGCTGTCGTGCGTGCCCGTGTCGAGCCATGCGAACCCGATGCCGAGCGTCTGCACCATCAGTTCGCCAGCGGCAAGGAACTCCTGATTCACGGTGGTGATTTCCAGCTCTCCGCGTGCCGAGGGCTTGATGCTCTTGGCCACCTGCACCACCTTGTTGGGATAGAAGTACAGGCCTACGACGGCGTAGTTGCTCTTCGGCTGCGCCGGCTTTTCCTCAATACTCATGCAACGCCCTTCTGCGTCAAACTCCACCACGCCGTAGCGCTCGGGGTCGTTCACTCGATAGCCGAACACGGTGGCCTTGGCGTCTTCCTCCGCCGTCTTCACTGCTGCACGCAGAATGTGGCGGAAGTTGCTGCCGTGGAAGATGTTGTCGCCCAGAACGAGGCAAACGCTGTCATCGCCGATAAACTTCTCGCCGATGATAAAGGCCTGTGCCAGTCCGTCGGGCGAGGGTTGCTCGGCATATTCGAAATGCACGCCGTAGTCGCTGCCGTCGCCCAGCAGGCGGCGGAAGCCGGGGAGGTCTTGCGGCGTGGAGATAATGAGGATTTCGCGAATGCCCGCAAGCATCAGAACCGAAATGGGGTAGTACACCATCGGTTTGTCGAAAATGGGAATAAGTTGTTTGCTGATGCCTTTGGTGATGGGGTAGAGACGTGTGCCGCTGCCGCCGGCGAGGACAATTCCTTTCATAGTTATGGATTTTATGCGTTTTTAGGTCTATGAGATTATAATGCACAATATGCTATATCTTTGCAAAAGTAGGCTTTTTTTGCGTATTTCCCTATTTTCTTACTTAAAACTTTGTTTTTCCCCTTCCAAACCCCGCTAAAAAAACCCGCCGCACCGTGAAAACGATGCGGCGGGGACTTTATCTTACTTTCTGTCAAGATGACCTCTTCTTGATAACCTTTGCCGGATTGCCAACGGCCACGCAGTCGGATGGTATATCTTTCACAACCACGCTCCCTGCTCCAATGGTTACATTATTTCCAATAGTAACGCCTGGCAGAATTGTCGTGCTTCCTCCTATCCAGCAGTTGTCACCAATGGTAACAGGGCGTGCCCATTCTATCCGGGTGTTTCTTTCAATAGGGTCTGTCGGGTGGCAGGCGGTGTAAATGCTTACATTTGGCCCTATAAAGCAATCGTCGCCAATGGTCACCATTGCTTCGTCCAGTACCGTCCAGTTGAAGTTGGCAAAGAAGCGCTTGCCCACTCGGATATGTTTGCCGTAGTCACAGAAGAAAGGTTGGTTGATGAATGTGTCTTCATCGCACGAGCCAAGTATCTCGTGGAGTTTTTTATTGCGTTCTTTTATGAGCGATGGACGAATCTGATTGTATTCCCAGCAAAGGTCTTTACAAGCGTTTAGGTCTTTCAGCAAACTTTCGTCTATTGCATTGTAAGCCTCACCTCTCAACATCTTTTCATATTCTATATTCATAAATGTATTTTGAAAATTTGTTTGTCTGTCATTTTACACAAAAGCCTATTGGGGTTGTATTTTGTTTCAAGACATTCGGCTGCGCCAGGAAGAATTTCCGTACGCAGCCGAATATCATGGAAACGATACACGGGCATAGGGATGTAAATGCGGGCGTTTCAGGCCTTCCAAAGTCCGTGCAGGTTGCAATAGGCGCGGGCGGCTTTCACCTTCGCCTTGGTGCAGAAGAAAGCCTCGGGCTTGTCGCCGGGCTGCAAATGGTGGCGCATGGTGCCCTCGTGGGTTTCGAGTTCAATCCACTCTATGAAATGTTCGGGCAGCATGGGGTGCTCTGCGCTGCCCACGCGCACCAGCACGCCTTCGGGGGTGCTGACCAGGAAGGGCACGTGCTTCTCGTGCGAGGCATCGGTTGTGTTCTCCGTGAGGAGGGTCATCGGTTTGCCGCAGCACACCAGCGTGCCGCCGGCGGCGTGCACCACTTCCACCACATTGCCGCAGATGGCGCACTTGTAGATTTCGTTGTTCTGTGTCATGGCTCTAAATGTTTTTGTGGTTAATCTGTATGGCAAATCTACGCACTTTGGGCGAGGCGTGCCACAATCTTATGATTATTTTTGCGTTTTTAGTCCCCTTTATCACTTCAATCGCGGCAGGCGGCCGCCGTTGCGGAAGCAACTGTCTGCGCAGGTCGCCGCGATTATCCCCGAGTTATTTTTCACTATCCCCAAGCATTTTTTTATTTGCTGCCTGATATTTTTCATTTTCTGCCAAGAAATTTTTTGTTACAAAGTTTGTAACGCTTGTTACAAAGTTTGTAATACATGTTACAAGGTTTGTAATAAACTTTTTCTGCGCAGACAGTGAAAACTTGCAAGGGGAAAGGAAAAACTTGCTTGGGGCAAATGAGAATTATACCCGGGATAGTATGGACTGCGGTACAATACAGTCGGAGCGGTGTGGTATGATAATTTGTGCTCTTTTAGTAAGACTGTCCGATTCAATAAGGAGAGGCTTTGGGCGCGGACAAAAAAATCGCCCCGAAAGCCGAAACTTTCGGGGCGAAGGCATATTAATATTGCGCTTTGTAGGCAAAGTTATTCGCGTTCTTCACGGCGGGGGCGGCGTTCGCGGTTGTCGCCCTCGCGACGCGGACGGCGGGCGGGACGCTCTTCCCAGCCCTCGGGCTTCTCTTCGAGCACGCGGTGGGAAAGGCGGAACTTGCCGGTCTTCTCGTCAATCTCAAGAAGCTTCACCTGAATGGTGTCGCCTTCGTGAATGCCGGCTTCCTCAACGTTTTCGAGGCGTTTCCAGGCAATCTCGCTGATGTGGAGAAGGCCTTCCTTGCCCGGCATGAACTCTACGAAGCAGCCGTAAGGCATGATGCTCACAACTTTTGCGTCGTAAACCTCGCCCACTTCGGGAATGGCCACGATGGCACGGATTTTGGCAACGGCTGCGTCGATGCTCTCTTTGTTGGGAGCCGATACCTGCACCTTGCCCACGCCGTCTTCTTCGTCGATGGTAATGGTTGCGCCGGTGTCTTCCTGCATGCCCTGAATAATCTTGCCGCCCGGGCCAATAACGGCACCGATGAACTCCTTGGGAATTTCGAAGGCAACGATGCGGGGCACGTGGGGCTTGTAGTCGGCACGCGGCTCGGAAATGGTCTTCATCATCTCACCGAGGATATGCTCGCGACCGGCCTTGGCCTGCGCAAGCGCCTTTTCGAGGATTTCGTAAGAGAGGCCGTCGCACTTGATGTCCATCTGCGTGGCGGTGAGGCCTTTGAGCGTACCCGTCGTCTTGAAGTCCATGTCGCCGAGGTGGTCCTCATCGCCGAGAATATCGGAGAGCACGGCGTATTTGTCTTCGCCGGGATTCTTGATCAAGCCCATGGCGATGCCGCTCACGGGTGCCTTGATGGGTACACCGGCGTCCATAAGGGCGAGCGTGCCGGCGCAAACGGTGGCCATGGAGCTGGAACCGTTGGACTCGAGGATATCGCTCACGATGCGCACCGTGTAGGGGAAGTCCTTGGGGAGCTGGCCTTTGAGACCGCGCCAAGCGAGGTGACCGTGGCCGATTTCGCGGCGGCCAACGCCGCGCTGTGCCTTTGCCTCGCCGGTGGAGAAGGGCGGGAAGTTGTAGTGCAGGAGGAAGCGCATGTAACTCTTGTCGAGCACGTCGTCCACCATCTTCTCGTCGAGCTTCGTGCCGAGCGTGCAGGTAGAGAGGCTCTGCGTTTCGCCGCGGGTGAAGATAGAAGAACCGTGAGGACCGGGCAGAGGGTCAACCTCGCACCAGATGGGACGGATGTCCGTGGTCTTGCGGCCGTCGAGGCGGATGCCTTCGTCGAGAATGCAGCGGCGCATGGCGTCCTTCTCTACATCATGGTAGTATTTGTCGATCAGACCATTCTTCTCTTCGAGTTCCTCGGGCGTGAGGTCGGCGTGGGCGGCGGCATAGGTTTCCTTGAAATTTTCGCGGATAGCCTCGAAAGCGTCCATGCGGGCGTGCTTTTCGAGGCCCTGCTTCGTCACCTCGTAGCAAGGCTGATAGCAAGTGTCCTTCACCTGCTGGCGCAGTTCCTCATCGTTCACCTCGTGGCAATATTCGCGCTTCACGTCGGTGCCGAGTTCTTTGGAAAGTTCCTTTTGGAGGCGGCACATGGGCTTGATGGCCTCGTGGGCGGCTTTGAGCGCTTCGAGGAGTGCGCTTTCGGGCACTTCGTCCATTTCGCCTTCCACCATCATGATGTTTTCTTCCGTTGCGCCGACCATGAGGTCCATGTCGGCCTTTTCGAGTTGTTCGAAGGTGGGGTTGATGACATATTCGCCGTCGATGCGAGCCACGCGGCACTCCGAGATAGGTCCTTCAAAGGGAATGTCGGAGCAGGCGAGGGCGGCGGAGGCGGCGAAACCGGCGAGTGCGTCGGGCATGTCCACGCCGTCGGCCGAGAAGAGCGTGATGTTCACGAACACTTCTGCATGATAGTCGGAGGGGAACAGGGGGCGCAGGGCGCGGTCCACGAGGCGCGACGTAAGGATTTCGTAGTCGGAGGCGCGGCCCTCACGCTTGGTGAAACCGCCGGGGAAACGGCCGGCGGCCGAATACTTCTCTTTGTAGTCACATTGCAAAGGCATGAAGTCCGTTCCGGGAACAGCGTCCTTTGCACCGCAAACAGTGGCCAGGAGCATGGTATTGTTCATGCGCAGCATAACGGCTCCATCGGCTTGTTTGGCAAGCTTGCCTGTCTCGATGCTGATGGTGCGTCCATCGGGCAGAGACACGGTTTTGGTAATCACGTTCATCTAAATGTTGTTTTTATAAAGTGTAAAAAAGTGGTATTCTGATAAATAAACCGCGCAAAATTACTTATTTTTTTTGAGGCAAAGAGTTTTTCTTATAGGAAAAAGCAATTTCCGGCACACAAACAGGCACAAAACCTCTGCCGCAAACGCTCGTTTGTTAGTAGACGAGTTTACTTGTCTACTCGTTTACTTGTCTACTAAAATCGTTTGTTTTTTACGACAACTTAGACAACTTTTGACAACGTATTTCGAGATTTTCGGCTGCGCTACCGTTTTAATGTGACGACAACAGGGACAACTTCTGACAACTTTCAGTTGTCTTCCAGCGCATGCGAGGCGGGCGTATAAAATACGCCCCGTTGTCTATGTTGTCGTCATATTAAGCGCAAATTGTCAGACTCGGAGTTGTCTCTTGTTGTCTAAGTTGTCGTAAAAATAAAAACGTTGATATAAAAAAGTGCGCCCCGAAATTATCGGGGCGCACCATGTTTTTTTTGTTAATTGCGATTAGTCGAGGTTGGCAAGTTTGTTTTCAGAGCCAAGCACTTCGACAATCTTGTGCTCATACTGCTTCTGCATGTTGTCGCGGGCGGGGCCGAGGTACTTGCGGGGGTCGAATTCGCCCGGCTTTTCGGCGAACACCTGACGGATAGCAGCGGTCATGGCCAAGCGGCTGTCGGAGTCGATGTTGATTTTGCAAACTGCGCTGGCGGCTGCCTTGCGGAGCTGCTCTTCGGGAATGCCGACTGCATTGGGGAGCTTGCCGCCGTACTTGTTGATGGTGTCAACTTCTTCCTGGGGCACGCTGGAAGAACCGTGGAGCACGATGGGGAAGCCGGGGAGTTCCTTCATCACAGCGTCGAGCACGTCGAATGCCAAGGGAGGAGGCACGAGGCGACCCGTCTGGGGGTCTACGGTGCACTGCTCGGGCGTGAACTTGTAAGCGCCGTGGCTCGTGCCGATAGAGATAGCGAGGCTGTCGCAACCGGTGCGGGTGGCGAAGTCTACTACTTCTTCGGGCTTCGTGTAGTGGCTCTCTGCGTGAGACACTTCGTCCTCAACGCCTGCCAATACGCCGAGCTCGCCTTCTACGGTTACGTCGAACTGGTGAGCGTAGTCAACCACCTTCTTCGTGAGGGCAACGTTCTCTTCGTAGGGAAGGCCGGAACCGTCAATCATGACAGAGCTGAAGCCCATGTCGATGCAGCTCTTGCAGGTCTCGAAAGAATCGCCGTGGTCGAGGTGAAGCACGATTTCGGGGTGCTTGCAGCCAAGTTCCTTGGCATATTCAACGGCACCTTCTGCCATATAGCGGAGCAGCGTTTGGTTGGCGTAAGCACGTGCGCCCTTGGATACCTGAAGGATAACGGGGCTCTTCTTTGCAGAAGCGGCCTTGATGATAGCCTGCAGCTGTTCCATGTTGTTGAAGTTGAAGGCGGGGATAGCGTAGCCGCCCTTGATGGCGCGTGCGAACATTTCGCGCGTGTTCACCAAACCTAAGTCTTTGTAGTTAATCATAAAGATAAAAAATTAGGATATTAAAAAGTTTTTTCGTTTGCCTTGCAAATTTACCTATTTCTAAGTTTCTCCGCACAAAATGCGATGTTTTTTTTACTTTCCCCCGCGTTTTAGATAGCAGGAAACGGGGTAATGGTCGGAAGCCTCGGCCGCGCGGTCGACAGTGCAGGCATAGGGTTTCCATTCTTCGGAGCAGAAGATATGGTCGATGCGCACGTACATGGCATTGCGGTTGAACGTGCGCCCGATGCCGTTGGCTGTGGCGCGGTAGGCATCCGTCATGCGGCGGCAAAAGAGATGATGGGCGTAAGAAATGGGCGTGTCGTTGAAGTCGCCGCACACGATGAACGTTTTTCCGTCTCTGCCCACGCTGTCAATAAACTCAATCATCTCGTCGGCCTGACGGGCGCGCTTCACGGCAGCGTCTGCCAGTTTTGCAAGAATCTGCTTGGAACGCCCGCTGAGCGCGTTTTCAAGGCTGTCGGTCTCCTTTACCAAATTCTGGTAATGGCTGCGCTCTTCGGAGGAAAGGTGATTGCTTTCGAGGTGGGCGTTGAGCACCACTATGGTGTCGCCCGGAGCCGAAAGCAGCCAAAACGCGCCGCAACCGTTGCCGCTGCCGCTGCAAACTACCTGCTTGCGCATGATTTTGAGGCGGGAGAAACAGCAAAGTATGTTGCCATTCGCATTGACGGTGTCCGCGTAATAGCCCTTGGAAGGCATGAATTTTCCAAAGACATCGTCGTAACCGCTACCGCCGCTGCCCACTTCCTGACAGCAAATGATATCGGCACGGCTGTCGGCAAGGTAGGCCGGAATAATGTAATTCCCGTCGGCATCTTTCTCCCAGCCGGCAAAGCCCATCACGTTGTAAGTAAGCACCTTGATGCAGCCTTTGGGCGGCGGCGAGGTGAGATTGACGGGGCAGTAGTCGCGCACGCTGCCTATGCAGGCCACGATGCCGACAAAGGCGATCCACGCCCGGCGCGGCGCGAGCAGCAGGCTGAGCACGAAGCAAAGGATCGCGAAACCGAGCAGCAGGGGGAAGGCAAGTTCTAAGAGTTGCACCCACTTGAAGAGGGCGGGGTGCAGATAGATGCCTGCCGCCGAAGCCCAAAGCAGCAGCGCCGCGCACCACGACAGGAACGACATGGTGCCGGCAAAGAAGGAAGGCTTTTTGTCTGCTTGCTTGGCCATTTAGAAATTATTTTCTGCTCAATCTGAATAGTTCGCGCTTTTCGTCCTCCGTGAGGTTTTCGTAACCCGACTTCTTTATTTTTTCAAGTATTTCGTCCATACGCGCTTCGCGCCGCTGCTCCTCGGCGTGGCGGTTCATGTTATACTCATAGTCGCTCTGCCGCGTGGCGGTGTGCCGCGCATTGCCGGGACGCGCGGGGCGGTTTTTCTGGAAAATATTTCCCCACCAATCCTTGACGCGCTGTGCGAGCGAGGGCTTTTGCGGCGCAGTGCCCCAGCTGTTTTGCCAGGCCGCCTGCCGCCGCTCATTGGCCCGCCGCCAGTAGCGCAGGAGGAGGAAACCGAAGAGCATGCCGCCGAGGTGGGCAAAGTGCGCGATGTTGTCGTTGGAGGCGTAAGCCGAATACAGCTCGATGGCCGCATAGCCCGCCACAAAATATTTTGCCTTGATGGGAATGGGCGGTATGAGCAGCACGATGCGCTCGTTGGGGTAGAGCATGCCGAAGGCGAGCAGCACGCCGTAGCACGCGCCCGATGCGCCGATGGTGGTCCAGCGGTTCAGGAAGAGGTCCATGGGTATCGGTGCGCCGATGCCGTCGCCCACAAACTCGTAGCCGTTCATTCCCTCCATATAATACTCTCCCAACTGCCACAGTTCCTGGCACAGGCCGGCGCCGATGCCGCAAATGAGGTAGTACGTGAGGAAACGCCGGCTGCCGAGCGAGCGCTCTATGATGCCGCCGAACATCCACAGGGAGAACATATTGAAGAACAGATGGCTGAAACTGCCATGCAGGAACATATACGTCAGGAACTGGAACAGGTAAAAGTCGCTCGCCTTGGCGAAGTGCAGGCCGAAGAGTGCCACGAGGTCAATGCCGCTGCGCTCGAAGAGGAGCTGCAGCAGATAGCAGATGACGTTGATGAGCAGCAGGCTGCGCGTGAAGGGTGGTATTTGTTTGAACATTTTATTTTTACTCAAAATTTTTCCTATCATTCTCAATGAGCGCGAGGAGTTTGTCCACGGCTTCCGCCTCGGGGATATTCATTTCCACGCACTCCTTGCCGCGATAGAGACTGATGCGCCCGCGCGCCGCGCCGACATAACCGTAATCGGCATCGGCCATCTCGCCCGGACCGTTGACGATGCAGCCCATAACGGCGATTTTCAGTCCCGTGAGGTGCGCCGTGGCGGCTTTCACGCGGCGCAGCGTGCCTTGCAGGTCGTAGAGTGTGCGCCCGCAGCCCGGGCAACTGATGTACTCCGTCTTGGTGGTGCGGGCGCGCACGGCCTGCAAGATGCCGAAAGCCGTGTCGTCGGCCACCGCCTCGCTCAACGGCTCTCCGCCCTGCGGCGTCTGCGCAAACAGGAAGAGGCCGTCGCACAGCCCGTCGAAGAGCAGCGCGCCCGTATCGGCGGCGGCTTGCAGACGGAAGGCATCGGCATCGGCCGCCCCCAAGGCGTAATGCTCGAAGAATACTACGGGATTGGCCACGCCCTCGCGCCAGAGTTCATGCACCAAGGCCCGCTGCTCGCCGAGGCGGTTGGCGTGGGCCGACTGGGCGATTACCACCATCTCGGGATGCCGGCGCAGGCAGGCAAGCACCTCTTCGTTGAGTTGCAGATAGTTCAAAAACACAAACTTCACGGCGGCGGGGCACGCTCCCACGAGCATGAGCAAATCGGCGGGGTAGGCGGGATAGGTGTTTGCCTCGCCGTGCCATGCCGCCGCGTCCACGATGTAGCCCGCGCCCGGCACGCGCTTCTCGAGCGGCGGCAGAGCCGTGCCGCAATAGATGTAGTCGGGAGCCGTATGCCCCACGGTGCGCTCTTCGCGCGTCTGCGCCCCGATAACCACCGGCGCGTTAGTGCCGCCAATGTTACCCACGGCACGGGTAGGGCGGCGGGAGGGGCGGAGATAGTCGAATTCGGGAGCCGCCTTGCCCGGTATGAAAGGATGCCCGCCGCGCTGCGTCACATATTTGGCCAAATGATACGCCACGGGGATTTCGCACTCGGGATTTTCCGAAAGGCTCACGCGCAGCGTGTCGCCGATGCCGTCGGAGAGCAAAGCGCCGATACCCGCCGCGCTCTTGATGCGCCCGTCCTCGCCCTCGCCGGCTTCCGTAACGCCGAGATGCAGCGGGAAGTCCATGCCCTCGTCGGCCATGGCCTTGCACAGCAGGCGCACGGAGCGCACCATGACCACGGTGTTGGAGGCTTTTATCGAAACCACCGCGTCCTTAAATCCCTCGCGCACGCAAACGCGCAGAAACTCCATGCAGCTCTCCACGATGCCCTCGGGCGTGTCGCCGTAGCGGCTCATGATGCGGTCGGACAGCGAGCCGTGGTTCACGCCGATGCGCAGTGCCGTGCCGTGGGCGCGGCAGATGCCGAGCAGTTTCACGAACCGCTCTTCGAGGCGCCGCAGTTCCTCGGCGTAAGCCTCGTCGGTGTATTCGATGTGTTTGAATTTCCGGGCAGGGTCAACGTAGTTGCCGGGATTGATGCGCACTTTCTCCACAATCTCTGCCGCCACGTCTGCCACGTTGGGGTTGAAATGTATGTCCGCCACGAGCGGCGTGCTGATGCCCTCGCGGCGGAGGATTTCCTTAATCTCGCGCAGCGCCTCCGCCTCGCGCGTGCCCTGTGCCGTGAGGCGCACGTAGTCTGCGCCCGCCTCGATGATGGTGCGGCACTGCGCGGCAGAAGCCGCCGCGTCGGCGGTCGGCGTGGTGGTCATGCTCTGAATGCGCAGCGGGTGATCGCCGCCCAGCGGGCAGTTGCCGATACGCACCTCGTGCGACGTTCGCGGCGCGTAGTTAAACAGATTGGGCAGCCCGTCCTTCCAGTCGTAAAGTTCGGGAGGGAGCGCGGCGTTGATAGGGTCTGATGCCATCGTTTTATGTTTTTGAAAAACAAGTTTACTCGTCAACTTGTTTACTAAAAATCAATCAATTAGTCTTGAACTTATAGTTCACGCCGGCCAGTTCGGCATTGGCGCGCACGATTTTGTCTTTCAGTCCTTCCTTATAGGCTGCCAGTTTTTCGGCCAGCGAGGCATCGGCCACCGCCAGCATCTGCGCGGCGAGAATGGCGGCATTGAGCGCGCCGTTTACGCCCACCGTTGCCACGGGAATGCCGGGAGGCATCTGCACGATAGAGAGCAGCGCGTCGAGTCCGTCGAGCATGCCCCTGACAGGCACGCCGATCACGGGCACCGTGCTCGAAGCGGCAATCACGCCCGGCAGGGCGGCTGCCATGCCCGCGCCGGCAATGATGACGCGTATGCCGCGCGGCGCGGCGTTGCGTGCAAAGTCTTCCACCTCGACGGGCGTGCGGTGTGCCGAGAGGGCATGGAGTTCGAAGGGGATTTCAAGTTCGTCGAAAAAGCGTGCCGCCTTTTCCATCACGGGCAGGTCTGACGTAGAGCCCATGATAATGCTGACCAATGGTTTCATCGTATATATTAATATTGGGTGTCTGAAAATGATTTTCTGCCTACAAAATTACTAAAACTATTTCATTTCTTATAAGAGCGTGCGCATTATCGCGCTCCACGGCGTGCCAACCGGAGGAATGCGCCGGCGATGATGCCAAAGGCGCACGCCCCTTCATGAAGCCAAAGCCCGCATCGGCCTGCGCTTTGCCAGCCGGCGTCACAACTGGGCGCGATTTGGCGAAACGGGCTTTGTGTCTTATCTTTGCATCAGCAGAAAGAGGAAGAGCGCAGGCTTTTCCTCTTTTTGCGTTTTGAGGGCAAACTATCCTATATGAGCGTAAAAATTATCTTATAGGATCGTGAAAATTATAAGCAAGAGCGTGAAAATTTGCTCCTTGATAATTTTTACGAAGTGCTTTATCGTGAAAAAATCCTTGATTTTCATCGAATTTTTCTCGGAGCAAATTTCCGTTTCCTTAATTATCCCTAAACTTTCACGCCGCGCCGTCTTAACGATTGCAAACTCAAAATGAACGCTCTGCGCAAAGCGCGGCGAGGCATTAACAGATTTTACCGTTCTGCCTGTGTGCAGAGAAGCGGGACTCGCAACATTGCGTCTGCTTTCAACGCGAAAGCGGGAAGCAACGTGGGCTACTACACTGGTGTCCGCTGCTTCCCGCTTTTATGGTTTTTATTTTTCCCGGGGTTATGCCTCGTCGAAGAGGGAGGGCTGCTTGCCGCTTTCGGCAGGTGGTTCGCTGTCGGTTTCCTCGTCCTGCTCCTCGGGTTCAGGTTCGGGGAAACGGGTGGGCTCCAATTCGTCCACGCGCTCCACGGCGCAGGTGGTGAGGCGCTTGCCCTTGGCCTTGAAGCCCTTGACGGCGATGTATTCCTCCACGTCCACGACCATAGGGTCGCGGAAGGCGTCTGCGCCGCCATAGACGAGGCTGATGCGCGGATAGGGCTGGTCGGTGAGCAGCACGAGGCGCGAAGCCGGGTTGTCGCCCAAGAAGTTGAGCGGACGCGTCTGCGCCGTGCGCTCAAAGCAGAAGCGCTTCACGTAGGCAAAGCCCTGCTGGTCGGCATCGAAGAGCACCGCACTCCACACCTTGCTGGCATCGAACTTCTCCACGCGGAGAATGCCCGTAGGCTCGTAGTGGTTGTTGACGTCGAAGGAGGTGGTGTAGAAATTGCCGTTTTCCAAAACCACGAGCACTTGGTCGTCCGAATGGAACTCGCCGAGATATTGCCCGCGCTCGTCGTAGTTGAGGCGTTGCACGTCGTGGTCGAACCACACCTTGCGCCCGCCGAGCGTGGAACCGCCGAGGGCTTTGAGCGAGATGTGGTGGACGGGGAGTTTCGTGAGCAGATTGCCCCGGCTCTGGCGGCCCTTGACAAGGATTTCGCCGAAGTCTTTCTCAAACGACACGCGCTTGAGCTTCGGGTTGGGGCGCAGCGTCACCTTGATAATCTCTGCCTCGCCGTTGCCGTTGGCCGTGAGGTAGAGCACCTCGGAGCCGGGCGTGCCGAGCGTGAGGTCGTATTCGCGGTCGTGGGTGATAGAGGTGACGTTGAAGCGCTTGAGGAACGTGCTGCCCGTCTTGCCGTCGCGATAAACGGCATTGTAGATGGTGCGCTTGTCGTTGCGCTTGAACACGTCGATGTGTATGATGCTCAGCTTCTTGTTCTTCTCAGCCGTTGAGCGGGCGGTGCTGCCGATAAACACCTTGTCCTGCACGCGCGTGATTTTATAGGTGCCGTCGGAGTAGAAGATAATTACGTCGTCGATGGGCGAGCAGTTGGCCACGAACTCGTCCTTTTTCAGCCCCGTGCCCATAAAGCCGTCGGTGCGGTTGATGTAGAGCTTCTCGTTGGCCTCGATGACCTTCGTGGCTTCGATGTTGTCGAAAGAGCGGATTTCCGTTTTGCGCGGGAACTGGTGCGCATATTTCTCCTTTATCAACTGATACCAGTTGGCAGTGACGCTCACCATATCGGCAAGGTCGCGGTCGATACGCGCCACCTCGTCCTTCATGCGTGCGATGAGTTCGTCGGCCTTGTCCTTGTTGAATTTCAGGATACGCGCCATGCGGATTTCCATAAGGCGGAGAATGTCGTCCTTGGTCACCTCGCGGATAAACTGCGGGTAGAACGGCGTGAGGCGCTCGTCGATGTGTGCGCAGGCGGCGTCCATGTCTTTCGCGTTCTCAAAGCCCCGGTCCTTATAGATGCGCTCCTCGATGAATATCTTTTCCAAAGAGGCGAAGTGCAGGCTTTCCAGCAATTCGCCGCGCCGGATAAGCAGCTCCTTGCGCAGCAAGTCCTTGGTGCTCTCCACGCTGCGGCGCAGCACGTCGCTCACGGTGAGAAACTTGGGGCGCTTCTCGTCGATGACGCAGCAGTTGGGCGAGATAGAGACCTCGCAGTCGGTGAAGGCATAAAGCGCGTCGATGGCCTTGTCGCTCGATGTGCCGGGCGTGAGGTGTACCAATATCTCCACGCCGGCGGCCGTGTTGTCGTCCACCTTGCGGATCTTGATTTTTCCCTTGTCGTTGGCTTTGAGAATGCTGTCGATCAGGCTCGTGGTGGTCTTGCCAAAGGGGATTTCGCGGATAGCGAGCGTCTTGTTGTCGATTTTCTCAATCTTGGCGCGAACTTTTACGTTGCCGCCGCGCATGCCGTCGTTGTAGCGCGACACGTCGATGCTGCCGCCCGTGAGGAAGTCGGGGTAGAGGCAGAACGGCTCGCCGTGCAGGTAACTGATGGCGGCGTCGCAGAGCTCGCCGAAATTGTGCGGCAGGATTTTTGCCGAAAGCCCCACGGCAATGCCTTCCGCACCCTGCGCCAGCAATAGCGGGAACTTAACGGGCAGCGAAACCGGCTCTTTGTTGCGCCCGTCGTAGGAGAGCTTCCACTCCGTGGTCTTGGGGTTGAACAGCACGTCGAGGGCAAACTTGGAGAGCCGCGCCTCAATGTAACGCGGCGCGGCGGCATCGTCGCCCGTAAGGATATTGCCCCAGTTGCCCTGGCAGTCGATGAGCAGTTCCTTCTGCCCGAGCTGCACGAGGGCATCGCCGATAGAGGCGTCGCCGTGCGGGTGGAACTGCATCGTGTGGCCCACGATATTGGCCACCTTATTGTAGCGCCCGTCGTCGAGCCGCTTCATAGAGTGGAGTATGCGGCGCTGCACGGGTTTGAGACCGTCGCCAAGGTGCGGCACGGCACGCTCGAGGATAACGTAAGAGGCATAGTCGAGAAACCAGTGCTGATACATGCCGGTCAGTTGCAGGTTTCCGTCGCTGTCTTTCACGTCAGACGGTTGGTAAGAAGAATGTGCTTGTTCTTGCGGATTTTCATTTGCGCCGTCTTGCGGCGTAAGGTTTGCATCTTCGCTCATGGAAAAGAAAAGGGGTAGAGCG
>JBJEAH010000226.1:0-5494 GCA_051868815.1 Alloprevotella sp. | reverse complement strand
AAGTGCGCGAAACCAAGCGCGGTATGGAAGAACTTACCAACGATATTCCCAACGTGAGCGAAGATGCCACCAAGGACCTCGACGAGCGCGGTATTATCCGTATCGGTGCCCGTGTGAAGCCCGGCGACATCATGATTGGTAAGATCACGCCTAAGGGCGAAAGCGACCCCACTCCCGAAGAGAAACTGCTCCGCGCCATTTTCGGCGACAAGGCAGGCGATGTGAAAGACGCCTCCTTGAAGGCAAATCCCTCCCTCTCGGGTGTCATCATCAAGACCAGCCTCTTCTCCCGCGCCATCAAGACACGCTCGTCTAAGGCTGCCGACAAGGTGAAGTTGCAGAAGATTGATGAAGATTTTGAAAAGGAAACCGGCAAGCTCAAAGCCCTCATGCTCGAGAAGCTCGTCAAGCTCACCAAGGGCAAGAAAGCCCTCGGCGTGAAGGACAATATCGGCGCAGAGGTGATTGCAAAGGGCGCAGAGTTCACCAAGGTGCTCTTGGCGCAGCTCGACTACACTGCCGTCGAGCTCCGCAACTGGACCGACGACGAGCACACCAACACCCTCATTCGCCAGCTTGTCATCAACTATTTGAAGAAATATAATCAGATGGATGCCGTCTTGAAGCGTCAGAAGTTTGCCATCACCATTGGCGACGAACTGCCCTCCGGCATCATTCAGATGGCTAAGGTATATGTTGCCAAGAAGCGCAAGATTGGCGTGGGCGACAAGATGGCCGGTCGTCACGGTAACAAGGGTATCGTCTCCAAGATTGTGCGTCAGGAAGACATGCCGTTCTTGGCCGACGGTACGCCCGTCGACATCGTGCTCAACCCGCTCGGCGTGCCTTCGCGTATGAACCTCGGTCAGATTTTCGAAGCCGTTCTCGGCGCAGCCGGCCGCAAGCTCGGTGTCAAGTTCGCCACGCCTATCTTCGACGGTGCGAAGCTCGACGACCTCTGCGAATGGACCGACAAGGCCGGTCTGCCGCGCTACTGCTCTACCCAGCTTTACGACGGCGGCACGGGCGAACCTTTCGACCAGAAGGCCACCGTGGGCGTTACCTACATGCTTAAGCTCGGCCACATGGTTGAGGACAAGATGCACGCCCGCTCCATTGGTCCGTACTCGCTCATCACGCAGCAGCCCCTCGGCGGTAAAGCCCAGTTCGGTGGTCAGCGTTTCGGTGAAATGGAAGTCTGGGCCATCGAGGCATTCGGCGCTTCTCATGTGCTTCAAGAAATCCTTACCATCAAGTCCGACGATGTCGTTGGCCGCTCCAAGGCCTACGAAGCCATCGTTAAGGGCGAACCGATGCCCACTCCCGGCATTCCCGAATCGCTCAACGTATTGCTTCACGAACTTCGCGGCTTAGGTTTGAGCGTATCGCTCGATTAAGGCATTTTTTTAGAAAATTCCGTTTCTTAGGAGCATACCGAAAATCTCTTTAGGTGGGTTCTATTAATTCGCTTTGGCAGATTTTGGAATTATTTTCGAGGATAAATTGTGAGTCGAAGAGGGAGCGTAGCGGGCTACGTAACCGATGAGACTTACGATTTAGACCGAAAAGAAGTCCAAAAGCAGACAAAACGTCAACCCAAATTATAATCATGTTTACGGTGGGAATTAATAGAACTCACCTTTACACTTACAATTCATACATCAGATTATGGCATTCAAAAGAGAAAACAAGATAAAGAGCAACTTCACCAAGATTACCATTGGCCTGGCCTCTCCCGAGGAAATCCAGTCCAATTCTTACGGTGAGGTGCTGAAACCCGAAACCATCAACTACCGCACCTACAAGCCTGAGCGCGACGGCCTCTTCTGCGAGCGCATCTTCGGTCCTACCAAGGACTACGAGTGCCACTGCGGCAAGTACAAGCGCATTCGCTATAAGGGCATCGTCTGCGACCGATGCGGCGTAGAGGTCACGGAGAAGAAAGTGCGTCGCGAGCGTGCCGGCCACATCCAGCTCGTCGTGCCCGTGGCACACATTTGGTATTTCCGTTCCCTGCCCAATAAGATGGGCTACCTCCTCGGCATCCCCACCAAGAAGCTCGACTCCATTATTTATTATGAGCGCTACGTGGTGATCCAGCCCGGCGTACTCGGCGACGAGTTTGCCGTGAACGACCTGCTCACCGAGGACGAATACCTCGAAATCCTCAAGCGCCTGCCCAAGGACAACCAGTATCTCGAAGATACCGACCCCAACAAGTTCATCGCCAAGATGGGTGCCGAGGCTGTTTACGACCTCCTCACACGCATCAATCTCGACGACCTTTCTTACGAACTGCGCGCCCGTGCCAACTCCGACACCTCCGTGCAGCGCAAGACCGAAGCCTTGAAGCGCTTGCAGGTCGTAGAGTCGTTCCGCGCCAGCAAGGACCGCAACCGTCCCGAGTGGATGATCATGAAGGTCATTCCCGTCACGCCACCCGAACTGCGCCCGCTCGTGCCCCTCGATGGCGGCCGTTTCGCCACCTCCGACCTCAACGACCTCTATCGCCGCGTGCTTATACGCAACAACCGCTTGAAGAGGCTCTTGGAAATCAAGGCGCCCGAAGTCATTCTGCGCAACGAAAAGCGTATGCTTCAGGAAGCCGTCGACAGCCTCTTCGACAACTCCCGCAAGAGCAGCGCCGTGAAGAGCGACAGCAACCGCCCCCTCAAGTCCCTCTCCGACTCGCTGAAAGGTAAGCAGGGCCGTTTCCGTCAGAACCTCCTCGGTAAGCGTGTGGACTATTCCGCCCGTTCCGTAATCGTTGTAGGCCCTGAACTGAAAATGGGCGAATGCGGTCTGCCCAAACTCATGGCAGCCGAGCTTTACAAGCCGTTCATTATCCGCAAACTCATCGAGCGCGGCATCGTCAAGACCGTCAAGAGCGCAAAGAAGATTGTTGACCGCCGCGAGTCTGTGATTTGGGATATCCTCGAACACGTCATGAAGGGTCACCCCGTGCTCCTCAACCGTGCCCCGACGCTTCACCGCCTCGGTATTCAGGCTTTCCAGCCCAAGATGATTGAAGGCAAGGCCATTCAGCTCCACCCGCTGGCATGTACCGCGTTCAACGCCGACTTCGACGGTGACCAGATGGCCGTTCACCTTCCCCTCAGCAACGAGGCCATTCTCGAGGCGCAGATGCTCATGCTTCAGAGCCACAATATCCTCAACCCCGCCAACGGTGCGCCTATCACCGTGCCTTCGCAGGATATGGTGCTCGGCCTTTACTACATCACCAAACTCCGTCCCGGCGCAAAAGGCTCCGGCCTCACCTTCTACGGTGCCGAAGAGGCCATCATCGCCTTCAACGAGCGCCGCGTAGACGTGCATGCTCCCGTTAAGGTAATGGTGGACGACGTAGACGAAGAGGGCAACCTCTATAAGCACCTCGTCGAAACCTCCGTGGGTCGCGTCATCGTCAATGAGATTATCCCCGTCGAAGTGGGTTATGTCAATACCATTATCTCCAAGAAGTCCCTGCGCGACATCATTTCCCGCGTCATCAAGACCGTGGGTATGGCACGCGCCTGCGAGTTCCTCGACGGTATCAAGAACCTCGGCTACCGCAAGGCCTACGAGGGCGGTCTGTCCTTCAACCTCGACGATATCATCATTCCTGCCGAAAAGGCCGACATCGTGAAGCGCGGTAACGAGGAAATCGACCAAATCACGATGAACTACAACATGGGTTTCATCACCGACAACGAGCGTTACAATCAGGTAATCGATACTTGGACACACGTCAATACCGACCTGAAAAAGACCCTCATGAAGCAGATGACCGAAGCCGACCAAGGTTTCAACGCCGTGTTCATGATGCTCGACTCCGGTGCCCGTGGTAGTGCCGACCAGATTGCCCAGCTCGCCGGTATGCGCGGTCTTATGGCCAAGCCCCAGAAAGCCGGTGCCGAAGGCGCGCAGATTATTGAAAACCCGATTCTGTCTAACTTTAAGGAAGGCATGTCCGTGCTCGAGTACTTTATCTCTACGCACGGTGCCCGTAAGGGTCTTGCCGATACCGCCTTGAAGACGGCCGACGCCGGTTACCTCACCCGCCGTCTCGTAGACGTTTCCCACGATGTCATCATCACCGAGGAAGACTGCGGCACGCTGCGCGGTCTCGTCTGCACCGCCCTCAAAGACGGCGACGAAATCATCTCCTCCCTCGGCGAGCGCATTCTCGGCCGCGTTTCCGTTCACGACATTATCCACCCCGCCACGGGCAAACTCATTGTTGCCGCAGGCGAGGAGATTACCGAACCGATTGCTGCCGAAATCGAGGCATCGCCCATTGAGAGCGTCGAAATCCGTTCCGTCCTCACTTGCGAGAGCAAGCACGGCGTCTGCATGAAATGCTACGGCCGCAACCTTGCCACCAGCCGCATGGTGCAGAAGGGCGAGGCAGTCGGTGTGATTGCAGCGCAGTCCATTGGTGAACCGGGCACGCAGCTTACGCTCCGTACGTTCCACGCCGGTGGTATCGCCAGCAACGCCGCAGCCAATGCCACCATCGTTGCTAAGAGCAATTGCCGCGTAGAGTTCGAGGAACTCCGCACCGTCGACACAGTTGGCGACGACGGCACGCCCGGCAAGGTAGTGGTAGGCCGTTTGGCAGAAGTTCGCTTCGTCGACGAGCATACCGACATCATCCTCTCCACCCAAAACGTGCCCTACGGCTCGCAGCTCTTTGTGACCGACGGCCAGAGCGTGGAGAAAGGAACGCTCATCGCCAAGTGGGACCCCTTCAACGCCGTAATCGTTACCGAAACGCCCGGTGTTATCCAGTTTGAAGATGTAGAAGAAGGCGTAACCTTCCGCGTAGAGGAAGACGAAGCCACCGGCTTGCGTGAGCGCATCGTTATCGAAAGCCGCGAGAAAGGCCGCGTACCTTCTGCCCACGTTATGGGCGAGAACGGCGAGCTGATCCGCACCTACAACTTCCCCATCGGCGGCCACATCATCGTGGAAGACGGTCAGAAGCTCAACGCAGGTGATGTACTCATCAAGATTCCCCGCGCCGTGGGTAAGGCGGGCGATATCACGGGCGGTCTGCCCCGTGTCACCGAACTCTTCGAGGCACGCAACCCGAGCAACCCCGCCGTTGTTTCCGAAATCGACGGCGAAATCACGATGGGCGACGTTAAGCGCGGCAACCGCGAAATCATCGTCACCTCCAAGCTCGGCGAGCAGAAAAAGTATCTCGTGCCCCTCTCCAAGCAAATCCTTGTACAGGAGAACGACTACGTTCGTGCCGGCACGCCGCTTTCCGACGGCAGCATCACGCCTTCTGATATCCTTGCCATTCAAGGTCCTACTGCTGTGCAGGAGTACATCGTCAACGAAGTGCAGGACGTTTACCGCTTGCAGGGCGTTAAGATCAACGACAAGCACTTTGAAGTTATTGTCCGTCAGATGATGCGTAAGGTGCAGATCAACGATCCCGGCGACACCCGCTTCCTCGAACAGCAGATTGTCGACAAACTCGACT
>JBJEAH010000225.1:0-5575 GCA_051868815.1 Alloprevotella sp. | reverse complement strand
AGGTTTCAATGCCCCCCTGTCGGACGATAATGTAGGATTGTTCCCCATAACAGTTTCCCACAACTCTTGTGTTACCTCGGTCTTGGCGATATAATAATTGCTCAATGTAACCTGATGCTGTGGTTTTGAACGATATTCATCATTACACCCCATCATGAACGTACCGCCCTCAATAAAAACCATCTCAAATGAAATGCCATTAACCGTAAAGGTCTTGACAATGTTACGCAGTTTAACCATAGAGATATTAAACGAGCGGTGTGCGGAGTTGACTGTTATGGAAGAGGCATAATCCTCATATCCATCGGCGGATACTTTAATCGAGTGCTTACCTGTTTGCAGGAAATATGTTCCTGAGGCACTATTATAGGTAGCACCATCAATAGTGAGCAAAGCATTTGACACATCGCAAACAAAGGATACGTTATAACCCGCTGCCTCTGCTGATGGCTTCGAAGCCGGCTTTGCAGCAGGTTTTGGCTTAGTGGCAGGCTTTGGTTTAGGTTTTGCCTTAGTTTGCTCTTGTTTCACATTCCTTTTTACTACGCCCTGCGCCGCCGCCCCCATTGAGAAAGCAAGCAGCATGAAGAATAAGATGTATTTGCGCATAATAATGGTGTTGATTAAAAATAAACATTAAATACCTTTCACCTGCAAATGTAACACTATTTCAAACAAAAAAGGGCCTTTCCTTACGGGAAAAGTGCCTTTTCTGCGCGTTTTGCAGCCTTTTATCACCTAAGATAATCACAAATTTCATTAACTTTGCGCAAAATTGCATTATAAGACTTACGTAATGAAGACGATAGTGTTTAACAGGCGAAACGAGTTGCTGCGCATTCCTTTGCTCAAAGCCATGTTCTACGAAGCGTACGGCAATTACAGCTACGCCGTGTTTCCCAACAAGCAGAAGGTGATGCTGCCCGTAGGGCTGGCACAGGTGGAACAACTCATCGCCGACCATGCCACGACCAAAGACCCGACATTCCTGCGCATCGGCAAACGGTTTATCGTGAACACGGAAATGATAGTGCAGGTGAACCTCGGCAGCCAAAGGCTCGTGCTCTCCGACTTCGACCACCCCGACAACTTCTCGCTGCCCGTGAACAAAGAGGCACTCAAAGAAATCAAAAGACTATACGAATCAAACGAGATATGGAAATAAACGACCAACTGACCGTGGGGCGCATGGGGCAGCAGCCGCTGCACATCGCCGACAGCGGCGTAGACCCGCAGCACGCCCTGCTGCGCAAAACCTCGGAAGACACCTACCAGATAGAAGACCTCGACTCGAAGAAAGGCGTCTTCGTGTTCGGCATACGCGTGAAACGCAAAACAGTGCGCGAAGACACGCCCATCTTCCTCGGCACGTTCAAGACCTCCGTGCGCCAGCTCCTGGCAGACACCTCGAAAAGCGACCTCAACAAGACCTGGGCAGACTACGACAAAGAGAAACGCCGCTGGGACAGATATTCCACGCTCGTCAATTCCATCAGAATGCTCACACCGGTCATCACGATGCTCCTCGCACAGGTGGTGGGGCAGAACTGGGTGGTGTCGTGCTGCGTGCTGGTGGGCGTAATGGCGGTGTCGATGATTGCGGGCGAGAAAGTGCTGGAAAAGCGCAACATCGCCATGGCCGCGCTCAACGCCAAGATGCAGCTCGAATATGTTTGCCCGCATTGCCACAAGTTTCTCGGCTTCATTCCCTACGTCATTCTCAAAGAAAAACGCTATTGCCCCAACTGCGGCGTGCCGCTCAACCCTTAATCCATGAAACGCTTATATAAATATTGTATGGCCGGCCTGCTGCTCCTGCTTAGCCTCGCGCAGGCCAAGGCACAAAGCCGCACGATATACGTAGTGGCGGCTGGCATCAGTGACTACCAGTACATCAACGACCTGCGCAACTCGGCAAAAGACGCCGAAGATTTCGCCGCGCTCTACAAAACCCACACGCGCCACGTCACCCTACTGACGGGGCAGCAGGCCACGCGCTACGCCATACTCCAAGCCTTCCGGCAAATAGCGGCCGAGGCGGGGAAAGAAGACATCGTGGTGTTCTTTTTCAGCGGGCACGGCGGCAAGGGCGGGCTTTGCACTTACGAAACGCGCAACATGACATCGGCCCTGACCTACAAAGACATACAAACGGAACTGGCAAACTGCAAAGCCGCCAACAAGCAGATGTTCATCGATGCCTGCTTCTCGGGCGGGCTGCGCACGAAAGGACAGAGCCAGCCGGCAACGGCCTCTCAGGTGTTCAGCAACACAGAGGGCGTGATGCTCTTTCTCTCCTCCCGCACCAGCGAACCGTCGCGGGAGCGGAGCATCGACAACAACAGCCTGTTCACCAAGCATCTGCTGCGCGGCCTGAAAGGGGCGGCCGACGACAACCGCGACCGCATCGTGGCAGCCAAAGAGATTTTCAAATATGTGAGCAAAAGGGTGAAGAACGACAGCAAGAACGGGCAAAACCCCGTGATGTGGGGCAAGTTCAGAGACGATATGCACATTCTGAACTGGAATCCGCTCTGACCACAGCGCAGCGCCCCTATCCCCTATCCTCCCCCATTTTCCCTGTTTTTGGGTCTTTAATGTAAGCGCATGCAAAATTATCTGCCAAGAAACATGCGCTTTTGCGATTTTTGCGTAACTTTGCCGGCAGGAAAATAAAGAATGCGGCAGTAGCTCAGTTGGTAGAGCATTGGCTTCCCAAGCCAAGGGTCGCGGGTTCGAGCCCCGTTTGCCGCTCTTTTTTTATAGCGACTAACTTTTTTGTATGGGAGCAATTATCATTTCTATCATTCTTATCGGCCTCTTCCTAATTGCTACCGAATCGCTTAACCGCATGAACAAAGCCGCAGTTGCGATGTTCGTCGGCGTTTCCTGTTGGTTGCTTTATATTGCTTTCGGCTCCGACTTCGTAATCAGCCAGCACCCCGTACAATTCCTCTCTTACATCTCTTCACACGCCATCAACGCCATGGCCGTGAAGGACTTCATCGCGCACAACATTTTCATAGAGTATATCTTCCGCGGCGCGCAGGTGGTGCTGTACTTCCTCGCCACGATGACCATCGTGGAAGTGCTCAACAACAACGGCTGCTTCGACTTTATCGGCGAATGGCTGCGCTCCAAGCGCCCCGTCACCCTGCTTTGGGTGCTGGCCATCATCACGTTCCTGCTTTCTGCCAACCTCGACAATACGACCACCGCGTGCCTCATGCTCGGCATCATGCACCCCGTGTTCCAGGACGAACGGATGCGCAAGATCTACGGCGCGGTCATTATCCTCGCCGCGAACTGCGGCGGCGCGTCCACCGTTATCGGCGACCTCACGACCCTCACGCTCTGGACGGACGGGCTCATCACGCCCACCGCCTACTCTATGCTGATTATGCCCGCCCTTGTCGTGGCACTCGGCACAACGCTGACGCTGATGTCGCTCCGCCTGCCCGCCCGCATTCATCTCGGCACGCATATCCCGCCCTATCGCGGCGACGACACGATACTCAACCGCTGGCAACGCATGATCATGTTCTTCGTGGGTGCGGGCGGCCTGTGGTTTATCCCCACGTTCCACCGCATCACGCTGCTGCCGCCCTTCCTCGGCGCGATGTGCGTGCTGTCGCTGCTTTGGATTGTGAACGAACTTTGCAACCGCTCCCTATTGGGCAGCGACCAAATGGTGCGCAAGCGCCTGCCGCTGGCTTTGCAGTATGTGAATATCCAGAACCTGCTGTTCTTCATCGGGCTTACGCTGATGTTCGGCGCAGCCACCGAAACGGGACTGCTGCAAAAGGGCTTCATGTGGCTGGCCTCTGCGGGCGAAGGCATGACCTACGGCGTAGGCATTGCGGGCGGACTGCTTTCGGGCGTGCTCGGCAACGTCACGACCCTCTTGGGACTGGCGGCTTTCTTTGAGCAACCCGGCCTTGCCGCCGTGGCCAACCCCGAGCACTTCTGGCCTTTGCTCAGCTACACCACCGCCGTGGGCGGTTCGCTGCTCGCCACCGGCACCATCACGGGCCTTGTGCTGATGCGCATGGAAAACGTGAGCCTGAAATGGTACGCCACGCACGTGATGCCCAAGGTATTCGCAGGCTGGCTGGCGGGACTGGCCGTGCTCTTCGTTATGATGTATTTTTCGATCTAAATAATTTGAACTATCTATGGGAAAAATAAGATGTATCGGCGTGCTGACCTCCGGGGGCGACGCACCGGGAATGAACGCCGCCATTCGCGCCGTGACGCGCAGCGGCATTTGCAACGGCTTCACGGTGAAAGGCATTTACAGAGGCTATGAAGGCCTCATCAACGACGACGTAAAGACGTTTACCACCGAAGATGTGAGCAACATCATACAGACAGGCGGCACGATTCTCCGCACGGCCCGCTGCAAAGAGTTCCAAACGGCGGCCGGACGCCAGCGCGCTTACGAAACGCTGCGCAAGGAAGCCATCGACGCCCTGGTTGTCATCGGCGGTAACGGTTCGCTCACGGGTGCCATGAAGCTTGCGGAGGAATACGACTTTCCCTGCATCGGCCTGCCCGGCACTATCGACAACGACCTTTACGGAACAGACAGCACCATCGGTTACGACACCACGCTCAACACGATTACGGACTGCGTGGACAAGATTCGCGACACCGCCACCTCTCACGAGCGCATCTTCTTCGTAGAAGTCATGGGCCGCGACGCGGGCTTCCTTGCCCAGAACAGTGCCATTGCCGCCGGCGCGGAAGCTGCGATTATTCCCGAAGATTCCACGGGCAGCGACCAGCTCATCAAATTCATGGAGCGCGGTATCCGCAAAAGTAAGAAAAGCTGCATCGTCATCGTGAGCGAGAGCCCCAAATGCGGCGCAATCTATTACGCCGACCGCGTGAACAAGGAATATCCCAATTTCGACGTACGCGTTTCTATTCTCGGGCATCTGCAGCGCGGCGGCAGCCCTTCCGCCCGCGACCGCATACTTGCCTCGCGCGTCGGCGTGGGAGCCATTCAGGCCCTGGTGCAGGGACAGCGCAACGTGATGGTAGGCGTGCGCAACAACGAAGTGGTCTATGTGCCTTTTGTCGATGCAGTTGGCCGCCGCAAGCTTATTGACAAACAACTTATCAGAGTACTCGACGAACTTTCAATATAAATTGCAAAATTCGATAGGATTTATTTGACTGCTTACGCAGGTTATGATAACCCCGCCGTAAGCAGTCGTTTTTTTAAGTAGAAAACTTGTCAGAACGATATAGAAAATTGTTTCTACAATGCTTTGAGTTACTTCCCCACAACTATGGTGCACCTTCCCCACAGTTGTGGTGTGACTTCCCCACAATTGTGGTGCACCTTCCCCACAATTGTGGGGAAGTAACTGAAATAGCGACAAGCAACAAAAATCTTTGAGCATCAAACGATTATCCTATCGTGCGAAAACGCGAATGCAAAAGAGGGGGAAAAAAACTAAAACGAAAAGAGAATGTTTCAGCATGAACATTGCCAACAGCTACGCCCCTGAAAGGAGGGTGTGTCAAAATGAATATTGTTGCAGATGTATCCCCTGTAAGGGGAAAA
>JBJEAH010000224.1:0-5679 GCA_051868815.1 Alloprevotella sp. | reverse complement strand
TTTTATTTACTGCCAGAGCCGCTTAGGCTTGGCTATTTTTTAACGAACTATTGATGATATGTTGAATATTTTAATTTGCGGGTATCTCAAACCACATGGTGTCGGCCTTGGTGGTGCCCACGCCGTTCTGGGCGTAAGGTATGGCGAAATAGCGGCCGGTTTCCAGTTCGCGCGTCTGCGCCGAAAACTCCACGGTTGGCTCGGCGGCTTGCGTCTCGAGGCGCAGCGTGTCGTTGCCGTAATAGAAGCCGCATTGCTTCAAACTGCTATTGGGCGACGAGGTGACGCAGGCTTTGAGCGTGGCAATCTTGCCCTCCACCGTGCAGCCCACCCCCGCCACAGTGGGAGGAAAAGGCTGCTCGCCCGAGCGGTCTTCGCCCGAGCAAGCAGCCAGTATCGTCAATATGAATAATAAATGCAGGAAGTTTTTCATGTTCCGTTTGAAAGACTCCGGCAGTCCTGTCTATCGTTTGCCGTACATCTTTTCGTAATAATTCTGATAGTCGTCGCCGCTCACGGCTTCTACCCAGTCGTGGTGGTCGAGGTTCCAGCGGATAGTTTTCACGATGCCCTCTTCAAAGGTCGTTTCGGGCTGCCAGCCGAGTTCGTTGCCAATCTTCGTGGGGTCGATGCCGTAACGCTGGTCGTGCCCGAGGCGGTCGGCTACGAAGGTGATGAGGTCTTCGTTGATCCAGTCTATGCTGATGTTGCCTTGCGCGTCGCGTTCCTGCTTGCCGAGGAGCGTGCGGTATTCCGGGTGTTCCTCCATGAGCTGGCGCACGGTGCGGATAATGATTTTCACGATTTGGATATTCTGCCGCTCGTTGTGGCCGCCCACGTTGTAGATGCAGCCATTAGCGCCCTTCGTGATGACGAGGTCGATGGCCTTGCAGTGGTCTTCCACGTAGAGCCAGTCGCGCACGTTGGTGCCCGCGCCGTAAACGGGGAGCTTCTTGCCTTGCAGGATGTTGTTGATGACCAGCGGAATGAGCTTCTCGGGGAACTGATACGGGCCGTAGTTGTTGGAGCAGCGCGTTATGGAAACGGGCATGTGATACGTGTCGCGGTAGGCGCACACTATGTGGTCGGCACTCGTCTTGGAGGCACTGTACGGGCTGTGCGGGTTGAGCGGCGTTGTTTCCATGAAATAGCCCTCAGCGCCGAGGCTGCCGTACACTTCGTCGGTCGAAACCTGATGGAAGCGCACGCCGTTGCGCCACGTGGGGTAGCCCTGTTCGTCGCGACCCGACTGCCAAGCCGAGCGGGCGGCGTCGAGCAGGCATTGCGTGCCGAGGATATTGGTTTGCAGGAAGAGCTGCGGATTTTCGATGCTGCGGTCCACGTGGCTCTCGGCGGCAAAGTTCACCACCACGTCGAAGCGGTATTCGGCAAAGAGACTGTCGATGAGCTTGCGGTCGCAAATGTCGCCTTTCACGAAGAAGCAGCGTTCGTTGTCAATGTCTTCCGAAATCGTGCCGAGGTAGCCTGCGTAGGTGAGCAGGTCGAGCACAACTACGCGTACGTCATCGTGTTTTTTCAAGATGTACTTCAGATAGTTTGCGCCGATAAAGCCGGCGGCACCAGTAACGAGATAAGTTTTCATAAGATTGTTTGATGTCCTGAGACCTATATATATAATATTGTATACTTGTTAAACGTAGGAACTCCTGTTTTATTGCCCTACGCCCTGCCTCCATACAGGCGGCCGATGCTGTTGGTGAGTTCGATGAACTCTTCCACGGAGAGCTGTTCGGGTCGCCGCGTCATTTCGGGGCGGGCGAGGAAATCCGCCACGCCCTCGGGCTGGCTGCCGCCCGCGCGCTCCGTGTTGAGGGCGGCGAAGAGCGGTTTGAGCGAGCCGCGCATCATTTTGCGGCGCTGGTTGAAACTCGTTTTCACCACGCGGCGCAGCAGGCGTTCGTCGCAGCCGCAGTCCGTGCGGCCGTTGCGCGTGAGGCGCACCACCGCGCTTTTCACCTTAGGCGGCGGGTTGAACACGCCGGGCTCCACGGTGAAGAGATATTCCACGTCGTACCACAATTGTATCAGCACGCTTAATATGCCGTACACCTTGCTGCCCGGCGCGGCGGCGAGGCGTTCCGCCACCTCCTTCTGAATCATGCCCGTACACACGGGGATCAGGTGGCGGTATTCGAGCATCTTGAAAAAGATCTGGCTGCTGATGTTGTAGGGATAGTTGCCCGTGAGCACGAACTCCCTGCCGCCGAATGTGCGGTCGAGCTGCATTTGCAGGAAATCCTCTTCCAGAAGTCCGTCGCCCAGTTCGGGAAAGGTTTTAAGCAGATAAGCCACGCTCTCAAAGTCAATCTCCACCACTTTCAGCTCGCGGCTTTTTTTGAGCAGGTATTGCGTCAGCACGCCCATACCGGGACCCACTTCGAGAATGGGCAGACCGGGCGCGGCATCTACCGTATCGGCGATGGCCTGCGCTGTGGGGAGATCTTTAAGAAAGTGCTGTCCGAGAAATTTTTTAGGGCGTACAGACTTCATCTGATATAAAATTCCTACTTTTGCTTTTATTATAAGAAAAGGCCCGTTTGCGGAGACTGTCTGCGCAGGAAGTTGCCCTTTCTGAACGTTGCAAAATTAGTAAAAAAACGTCAAGTGGCAGGTTTTAACCTTAAAAATGTGCTTGCGGGTGCTGCCCGCATCGCATTTCCCTTTATTTTGGGCCTCGGCATACTGTGGTGGATGTATCGAGGCACGGATTGGACGCAGTCGTTTGCCTGCGTGGCCGATGCCCGCTTCTGGCTGCCGATGTCGGTGTCGCTTCTCTTCGGCATTGTGCCGCAGGTGCTGCGTGCCCTGCGCTGGAAAATGGCGATTGAGCCGCTGGGCGAGCCGGTGCGCCTCGGCACGTGCATCGATGCCGTCTTTATGTCGTACGCGGCAAGCCTGGTAGTGCCGCGCGTGGGTGAGGTGACGCGTTGCGGCACGCTGAAGAAATACGACGGCACGTCCTTCACGCAGTCGCTCGGCACGGTCGTCACGGAGCGCCTGGTGGACTCCGTCGTGATGCTGCTGCTCGCGGCCTTAGCCTTCCTCATGGGGCTGCCCATGATGCTCCGCTTCCTTTCCGAGACGGGCACGAGCCTGAGCGGCATCTTGCACCGCTTCACAGGCACGGGCTATCTCGTCACGCTCGTCTGCCTCGCCACGCTGCCTCTGCTGGTGGTGTTTCTGATGTCGCGCTACCGCATCCTGCAAAAGGGCAAAAGCCTGCTCCAAGGCCTTTGGGAGGGCATCACCTCGCTGCGCCGCCTCGACCGCGTGGGACTTTACGCGTTTTATTCCGTAGCCATTTGGATAGGCTACTTTTTGCATTTCTACATAGCTTTCTTCTGCTTCGACTTCACCGCCGGCATCTCGCCCGTGGCGGCGTTTCTGATATTCTGCGTCGGCTCGTTCGCCGTGCTTGTCCCCACGCCCAACGGCGCAGGCCCGTGGCACTTCGCCGTCAAGACGATGCTCGTGCTCTATGGCGTGGCGGAACCGCAGGCCATACTCTTTGCCCTCGTGGTCCACACCGTGCAGACGGCTCTTGTCGTGGTGCTCGGCGTGGGCGGCTTCGCGCACCTGCTGTGGCGCGGCAAGAATAACTTTAGTAGACGAGTTGGCAAGTAAACGAGTAAACGAGACAGAAATGCTGTGCTAATAATATTTTATATGGTAACTTGTTTCGTTTACTCGTAAACTCGTTTACTTGTTTAACCCGTTGGTTGAATTAGAAATTAATAATGATAAAGGTATTAACTGCCTGGAAGGCAGTACGGAGCGAAGCGACGATAACCGGGGACGAAGTCCTCGGGAGAGACTATTGCTATGGTTCTGCCTGGAAGGCAGTACGCCTGTGGCGATGTATAAAGGTGCATGTCCTGTGGCGTAGTGCCTTCCAGGCACGTCGTCTCTGTCACGCTTTCCCGGGCACTTCGTACCCGGTTATCGTCGCTACGCTCCGTAGTGCCTTCCAGGCACTTAACACTTAATTCAACAAACTGTTTTTTTACTAAACAGCTCATTTGCCAAAAACGTTCTGAAATATATTCATCAACCCTATAATACCCTATTTATATTATGAGTGAAATCAAAAACCTGCAGCCGGTTGAGGTGTGGAAAAACTTTGACCTGCTCACGCAAGTGCCGCGTCCTTCCGGCCATTTGGAAAAAGTGCAAAAGTTCCTGCTCGACTGGGCGGCCGAGAAAGGCGTTGAGGCCTTCAAGGACGATGCCGGCAACATCATCATGCGCAAACCTGCCACGCCGGGCATGGAAAACCGCAAGCCCGTGACGCTGCAAGGCCACATGGACATGGTGCCGCAAAAGGCCAAGACCTCTAACCACAACTTTGAGACCGATCCCATCCGCACGCGCATAGAAGGCGAGTGGGTCTATGCTACGGATACGACTCTCGGGGCCGACGATGGCATGGCCGTGGCTACGATTATGGCCATCATGGAAGCCGACAATCTGAAGCACGGCCCGATTGAGGGATTTATCACCGCCGATGAAGAGACCACAATGTACGGCGTGAACCACATGAAGGCCGAGACCCTCACGGGCGACATACTGCTCAATCTCGACGAGGAAACGGACGGCAAAATGGTAATCGGCGCAGCCGGCGGCATCAACCTGACAGCCACACTGCAATATCAGGAAACGCCCTGCGAGGCAGGCGACGTGGCTCTCAAAGTGACGCTCCACAAACTCCTCGGCGGGCACTCCGGCCTTGAAATCAGCCTCGGACGCTGCAATGCCAACAAGGCCATGGCACGCCTCGTGCAGGACGCCATTGCCAACTTCGAGGCACGCCTCTCCTCCTGGCAGGGCGGCAACATGCGCAACGCCATTCCCCGCGAGGCAGAGGTGGTGCTCACGCTTCCGAAAGAGAATGTGGAGGCGTTCAAAGAATGTATCGATGAATGGCGCGAAACGTTTACCGCCGAGTTCGGTTTCATTGAGAAAGACCTTGCGCTCGACGTCGAGGAAGTGGCTTGCCCCGAGCACAATGTGCCCGAAGAAATTCAGGACAACCTCATCGACGCGCTCTGCGCATGCCACAACGGCGTGATGCGCTTCATTCCCGAGAACCCCGGCATCGTGGAAACCTCGTCCAACCTGGCCATCGTGAAGATTGGCGGCGGCAAGGCAGAGTTCCTCATTCTCGTACGCTCCTCGCGCGACACGATGCGCGAATGCTGCTGCGAGGCACTGGAAAGCGCCTTTGCCATGGCGGGCATGAAGGTCGAGTTGTCCGGCGCTTACCCCGCTTGGCAGCCCAACCAGAAGAGCGAAATCGTGGCGCTCATGAAGGACGTTTACCGCGACCTCTTCGGCGTGGAAAACGAGGTGAACGTGGTGCACGCCGGCTTGGAGTGCGGCATCATCGGCACCTTCCGCCCGCACATGGACTTGGTGAGCTTCGGCCCCACCATACGCTCGCCGCACACGCCCAACGAGCGCGTGCACATCGAAAGCGTCGGCCGCTTCTGGAAGTTCGTCACCGCCACGCTCGAGCGCATACCTGAGAAATAATATCTCCTTTTAATTTTTTCTGAAAAGGATTTTCCCAAAAGAGTATGCCAGCCCTGAAAGGGATAAATAATATAGCGTAGGGGCTTGCCCCTACGTATAGCGTTGCAAGTACGATTGCCCCTGTAA
>JBJEAH010000223.1:0-5736 GCA_051868815.1 Alloprevotella sp. | reverse complement strand
TTTCTAACACATGTTACAAAGTTTGTAATACGTGTTACAAACTTTGTAACAAAAAACATCTTATAGGATAGGAAAAAATATCAGGCAGAAAGGGAAATTTTTGTCCGTGACAGTAAAAAATGTCTGCCTCAGAATTTTGCGAGACGGGTTTATGGCTTTCAAACAAATATACTTACCATTTATATCGACTCCAAGAAGCGGACGAGGGCTTTGCGGTCGGCCGTGGGCAATGCCCAGAACTTTTGCGCCGACTTGTAAGAGTCGCTCTTCGGACTGTGGCCGTGCCACATGATGGCTTCTTCGTACGACGAGGCGCGGAGGTCGTGCATCTTATCGTCGCGGCCGGTGCAAATCGTCTGCAAACCCTTGCCCCAAAGCGGGGTGGTGCGGCAGGCATTGGCACGCAGACCGCCGCCAAGCAGGTCGAGGTTGTGCTTGAGGAAATCCGTGTAAGGCCAAACGGTTTGATTGGCAAGTCTTTCTGCCAACTGCTTACCGGCTTCAGCTTCGAGTTTCGGAATACGGCGCACCACGTCGGCTGCATTGCCCGTCGTCCACGACGGACGGTGGCAGGCCTGGCAACCAAGTTCGTAGAACAGCTCTCGGCCGCGCTGCACATCGGGCTGGTCGAGGTCGCGGGCAGCAGGAATGGCAAGACCTCTGTGCCAAACCATAAAGGCTTGGTAATCATCGTTGTCCATTTCGGCCTCCAAAGAGTTCGTCGCACCGGGAGCCACGTCGAAACCGTCGACGGGCAGCCCCATTTCCTCCATCTTGGCAACCCACTCCTTGGTGGCATAGAGGTAGCGGCGGTCGGAGCGGTTCACGTTGGTAATGTTCCAAATGGCGTTTGCGCCGGGGCCGTTGCCGAGCCACGCACGCGTGTTGCCGTAGGTCCAGCGTCCGAGATAGGCGTTGCCGTCTTCCTCGACAATCGTGTTGAGCGGCAGAGGCACGCAATAGCCCCGCGCCACCTCGCGCTCATACTGCACGCGAATGGAATCGTCGGGAATGGCGTCGAGCAGTCCCGTGCCGGGAATGCCGATAGTACCCTCGATGTTGCAGTTGACCACCTCGGGCAGGTTGTCTTGCAGGAGAATTTTGCTCTTGTCGACGGTCACCACGGGATAGCGGAGCACGTAAGTCTCGCCATCGGGGAACGTGTTGCCGTGCTCATCGGTCGCGGTGCGCCATTCGATGGTCAGTCCGCTTTCGTCGAACGGGGCTTTGTAGGGCGCAACGGCACGCGTCTGCAACATGCCGGTAAACTGCGGCAGCGGTTTCCAATTCTCGTCGCAAAGCGTAAGGAGATAGCCGTTGCCGTCCTCGAAGGAGTTGAATTTATCCACGCGGTAGGAGCGTCCGTAACCCGGATGGCAGGCAATACAAGAGGTGCGGATATACACGGGGCCGAGGCCGGAATAGGAAGTTTCGGAACTATGGCCGCTCACGAAGTTTGCCTCAAACATGCGCTCGCCGCGCTTGAACTGCGAGAGCAGCCCGAGATCTTCTACGGCGGGCATCGGCTGCTCGAAAGCAAGGCTGGTGCGGTCGAACGCCGTGCCGGCCTCTCCGCCGCTATAGGTTTCTATCTTCACCCAATCGGGCGTAGCTGTTTCGCCGCCGCCATCGGTTGCGGGCTGTGTGGCCGCAGCATCGGAAATCTCCTCATCGTCGGAGCAGGCGGCGAACACTGCGCCGCAAAGGGCGATGAGGCAAAGCGGAAATAAGTGATAAATGCGTGTCATGATAATGTAGATGTATTTTAGTTGTATACCCATTGGTTGAGTTAGGAGCCAAGACGATTAAAGTGTTAACTGCCTGGAAGGCACTTAACACCTAATCCAACCAAGGCGCTTATATATATATTTAGTAGAAGAGTTTACGAGTAAACTTGACCTGTCTGCTCGTTTCATTAATTGTTATTCATAATAATATCCCTGCGCTGCAACGAGGGCGTCGGTGAGGTCTGCCAAAGCGGCTTGCGCCTTGACCACGTTGGCATCTTGCTTGGCTGCGCTGCCTCGCTGTTCGATGAGCGTGCGATAACTGCCGTAAGCGGCGCGTATGCCTTCGAGCGCGGTAATGGCCGTTTCTATGTTGGTCATAATCGTATTGTCGGCAGACATATTCTTAGCCTGCACGAGCTGGCGCACCGAAAGCCCCGCGCCGTTGTTGGCGGTATAGGCCATGCGCACACCGCGCAGATTGTTCTCAAAGTCGTCGAGCGAGTTCCAGCTGTACCAACTTTCAACCTCCAAGACGCTGTTTTTGGCAATGGGGTCTTCCATCTTCGTATTGCCCACCTCGTCGGTGATGTCCGACATGCCGCCGAGGATTTCGCTGACTGCCACCGAGAAGCCCGAGTAGATGCTGCCCTGCTGGCCCGTGCGGAGCATAAACTGCCCGTAGTTTTTGGAAATGCCATAGTCGTCGGCAATGCGGTCGTAAATATCGGCTTCGCGGCCTTGAAGCCCCTCTGCGCCTGCCCAGCCGGCTTTGAGGCGCGCGCAATCCTCTGCCAGCACGAGGGCTGTGGCTTGCAGGTAGGCATATTCCTCGTCCGTGATTTTAGCCACCGCCTTGGGGTTGCCGTTTTCAAAAATAACATACTCGGCGGCGTGGAAGCCCATGAGCGAATTGCCGTAGTTGCTGCGCAGGAGGTCGGCACGCGCCTCGGCACCATCGGTCACGCTCGAGAACGTGTTGGAAGCGAGCAGGCGGGCCAGCTGCGTGTTGTCGAGCGGCCAGGAGTCCATGTGCGGGTCAATCTGGCTCTCGGTGGCAGTGCCGAAGAGGAAAGCCTCGCTCAGCTCCCACTGCTCGCGTGCGCTGCGCCAAGCCTCGCAGGCGGCGTTCACATTGTCCTGCGTGCGGGCGGCGAGCAGGACGTTCACCTTGTCGTAGAAATCAATCGATGCATTCAGGAGTGCAGAATAAGTGCTGATTACCACGTTGTTCACGTAATAGTCGAGCACACCATACTGGCTTTCGGTGAGTAAGGGGTTTTGCGAAGACATCGCCTCGCCACTCGGGCTTGTGCCGGCTGCGGCGGTTTCGTCTTCATCATCAGAGCAGGCGGTAAAGCCCAGTGAAAGCAGGCAGAGCACTGCGGGGAAAAAGATCTTTTTGTACATAAGCGTAGTTATTGAGATTTATAATTTGAACAATCCGATGTAAGTAATGCCGAGCGAGAAGGTCTGCTCGTTGTTGTAAGGCGCGTGGAGCAGGCGGTTGGAATATTCCGCCTTAATGGTGATTTGCGGAATGGGGCGATAGTTGATGCCGCAGGAAACGATGCGGCGGTTGTAATAGTGCAGGTCGGGGATTTTCTGCTCCGTTTTCCACATCGTGTCGTAAAAGCCATAGTGACCGAAGAGGTAGAGATTTTGCACGCCGCGCAGTTTGCGGATTTGCGAGAAGAGGTCGTAGCCCGCCTCAATGGAATATGCCATAACGTCGGAAGCGACGTTGGTCTGCGGGCAGCCCGAGTTTTTGGGATAGTTGCGGTTGACGGTCGAAATCTTCTGCGAGTCCCACAGGTGTCCGTAGTCGAAGTTGCCGCGCACAATCCAGTTGTGCGCCTGATAAGTGAAGTCGAACGCGCCGATTGCCACGCGGCCTTTCGCCGTGCCGTAGCGCTCGTATTTCGTGGCGTTGCGCGTCGAGCCGCCATAATAGCCGCTCACCGCCATGCGCAAACCCGGCACGGAGTAGTTGTCCACACGGAATGCGCCGGCATACTGCGTGCTGCGCCCGAACTCAAAAGCGTTTTTATGGCCGTCCTTTATCCAGTTGGCATCGTCGAACTTGTCGGCCTGAAGCCCTTGGATGACGAGTACCTCGTAGCGCCAGTGCTTCACGCGTCCCCAAAAACTGATACCCGTCTGGTGCCAGGTGGAGGGCATGATGCTGGCCTCCTCTTCGGGGCGGTAGACGGTGAAGAACTTGTCCGGCTCGTGGTGGTTGTTCAGCCCGCCCACGGGCACGATGATATGGCCGGCGCGGATATTGGCTGCTGGGCAGAACGTCTTTTCTATCCAAAACTGCTCAAGTTCCACCTCACCGCCCTGTTCAAGTTCGGTTTCAATCTCGCCGCCCTCGTTGTTCTCGATTTCCATTGCCGACCCTGCGCCACCGTGCTCGTATTCCAGCTCGGCGTTCATGCGCCAGCCTTTGCCGAAGTTGTAACCTATCATAAAGGTGACGTGCGGCAGGTCGAACTCGCCGCGGCTCTTGCTGTTCTTAAACTTCTCCGGCTCGATGTAGCGCGTGTACTGGTCGCTGTAAAAATAGCGGCTCGTAACCGCCTCGCCGTAGCCGCCCAGCACGAGGCCTTTCTTCTCCTCGGTCTTCGGCAGCCTTTCTTTTCTCTCTTTCTTTTCTTTCCTTGCTTGCTGAACAATCACGCTGTCAGCCGTCTCCTCCGCCGCCACGGGCGCAAACGCGAGGCAGCCCGAAAGGAGGAGCGAGCAATAAAGTGCTTTATTATTCATGATAATTCGTAATTTTTTTCGGCTGCAAAGTTCGCAGTTTCGCCTTGCGGGGGCAATCGCTAAAAAATAGGATTTTCATGGGCACGCCGCCCAGATGCCCGTCGGGGCATACCCCCGTGCAGGGGCAAAATACCCAGTTTTGGGGATACCATATTATATATATAGGGGCTAAATTTGCAGGCGATTATTTACCCTACATTATCCGTGACACAAAAGACCTACAAAGCCGGCGACCGCATGTGCGACGTTATCAGCGACGAGTTTCACCTGCTGCAGACCATGTGCCGCTTCGGCATCGCCCTCGGCTGCGGCGAGCGCACAGTAGAAGAGGTGTGCGAAGCGGCGGGCGTGGACACCGCCACATTTCTCGCCGTAGCCAACTACATACACACCGACGGCAACACCGCTGCCATGAATCTCGAAGACGTTTCGGTGCAGTGCCTCACCGACTATCTGGAACGGGCGCACAACTATTTCCTCTCTTTCCAGTTGCCCGCCATTAGGCGCAAGCTGCTCGAAGCCATCAACTGCGCCGAAAACCGCGACGTGGCTTTCCTTATCCTTAAATTCTTCGACGAATACATCGGCGACGTGCGCCGCCACATGCAGTATGAGAACAAGCACGTGTTCACCTACGTGCGCAGCCTCCTCGGCGGCACGCGCCCGCAGGGTTTCGAGATAGCGCGTTTCGAGAAAAGCCATCTCGGCGTGGACAAAAAACTGCAGGAGCTCAAAAACATCATTATCAAATACTACACCTCGCCCACCACGCCGGAGCACCTCAACATGGTGCTTTTCGACATCTTTGAATGCGAGGCCGACCTGCGCACGCACTGCCGCCTCGAAGACGACCTCTTCGTGCCCGCCGTAAAGATTTTGGAACTGTCCGCCGAACAGGCTGCCGACAAAGACTCCGCGAGCAATGCAGAAACAAATCCGGAGAACCGCCTTTCGGAGCGCGAGTGCGACATCGTGCGCTGCGTGGTGCGCGGAATGGCCAACAAGGAAATTGCCGCCCAACTCTTTATCTCGCCCAACACTGTGCTCACCCACCGCAAGAACATCTCGCGCAAACTAAACATACACTCCGTGGCAGGCCTTACCATCTACGCCATCGCCGCCGGCCTCGTCAGCCTCGAAGAAGTGGGGATTAAGTAAAAGCCGTTTTACATTAAACGTTTATTAGGCGGGGCTGTGTCAAAATGTGCATGTAGCCCTGAAAGGGCTTAATAACAAAGCA
>JBJEAH010000222.1:0-5769 GCA_051868815.1 Alloprevotella sp. | reverse complement strand
GAAGCAGCCGGGGAAGAGTTCGGAGAGCTTCTTTTGCTTGGCGCGCATCTCCGCATAGCTGGAGGAACTGCCGCAGGTGTATTTGTAGAGATTGCCGTCGCGGTAGCAGTCTATCGGCGATTGCTTTTTGAAGCGCGGCGACGAGGCGGGGAGTTTCGTGCTTGAAACGAGAATTTGCACCTTGAAGACGGGGCGGTTCTCGGCGGCAGGTTCGCTCGGAGCGGACACTTCGCCCGCTTGAACCTTGCCGGTCTCGGGCGTATGCTTTTGCGCATTGCTTTTCTCGGAGGGCGCAATTGCGTCGGGCGTTTCGGCAGGTTTGTTGTCACGCTGTGCGGGAGCGGGCTGCACAGGCGGCACGGCCGGTTTGGGTGTTTCCTTGGCGGGTGCCGGCGCATTGTCTTTCGGGTCTGCGGGCAGAGGGCTTGCGGGCGCGACCGCCTTGTCGTGCTGCCTGCGGTAGGCGACGAAGCCGTTGTAGATGCTGCGGCTCAGTTCGCGCACGCCCCGTTCGGAAGTGAGGTAACTCTCTTCCTGCGGCGTGCTGATGAAGCCCAACTCGGTGAGCACGGCGGGCATCGTGGTGTTGCGCAGCACGAGGAAGCCCGCCTGATGCACGCCCTTGTTCTGCCGGCCTGCAGCGGCATAGTTTTTTTGGATTTGCCGCGCCAGTTCCACGCTTTGCTTCATGTAGCGGTCCTGCATGAACTCGAAAATCACGTAACTCTCGGCCTTGCTCGGGTCGAAGCCCTCGTAAGTGGTCTTGTAGTCGCTTTCGTAGGTGATGACCGAGTTTTCGCGCTTTGCCACTTCGAGGTTGGCGGCCGCGCGGGCGATACCGAGCGTGTAGGTCTCGGAGCCATAGGCGATTTTGCCGCCGGGCAGCGCGTTGGTGTGTATGGAAATGAAGAGGTCGGCCTTGTTGCTGTTGGCGATGTCGGCGCGGCGCTGCAAAGGAATGAAGACATCTTTCTTGCGCGTGTACACCACTTTCACGTCGGGGCAGTTCTCTTCCACGAGTTTGCCGAAAGCAAGCGCAACGTTGAGGTTGATGTTCTTCTCCTTGCCATATTTGCCGCAGGCGCCGGCGTCGTGCCCGCCGTGGCCCGCGTCGATGACGAGCGTAAACCTCTTTTTCTCGCCGCCGCCGGTTGCAAACAGCGAGGTGGCGAGGCAAGTGCAGAGCAGCAGCAAATATGTGCGGAAATACTGGTACATTATATCTCTAAACTCGGGCAAAGTTACAAGTTTCCCACGTGAAAAGCAAAAAAAAACGCCTTTCCGTGCGCAGAGAGTGCACGAAAAGGCGGAAAATAAAACGTAGAAAGGGAAATTTAGAACTATTTATAGTTGCGAGTAGACAATTCTGAGGCTTTATTCTTACGACAACAGAGACAACTTTTGACAACATGTATTATCTGTTTGCCGTTTTACTTTGACGACAACAGAGACAACTTTTGACAACTTTCAGTTGTCCCTCTGCGTGTAGGGCGGGCGTATAAGATACGCCCGGTTGTCCCTGTTGTCGTCATATTACGCACATAATATTATAAATTTAAGTTGTCCCATGTTGTCTATGTTGTCGTTTTTTCAACGTTTTGGCATTACAAGAAAAAGATGTAAGGCATCGCCTGCATTATCTCAAAATGGAATAGCCGGCAATGCCAAACACCCTGAAAAAGCCAAACAAATTACTACAATCGTCAGGAATCTATGTCAATCAGTTGAAATTTCAAGTTGAACGCCAACTCTATGCGGTTGTCGAGTTTTACTTCATATTTCCAGCGGTCACGCTCAATCTTCAGTACCGCCGTGTCGGGATAATTCTTGGCCACGTAGTCCCTGATAGCCTCGGGGATAAGCGCGGCCGGCACAGCCGACTTGGGGCAATCTATCTCCTCCCAATTTCCCTTGCTGTCGAAATCGATGTGATTGCCGCTTACGAAAATCACTTCGTAGCTTTTCGACAGAAACTCCGATTCCGCTTTGGCAAGAGCCACCTTTTCGTCGGAGAAATGCTGCGTGAGCAACTGCTGGGCGGGTGCGGGAAGTTCGCTCACCTGGATAGGTTTCTCATTGTCGGCGCAGGCAATGGCCGTCCACATGCAACAGAGGCATGCGAGCAGGGATTTCAAAATCTGTTTCATAAGCGTCACGTTTTTTGAGTGGTTAATGGTAGTGCAAATATAGTGCGCTTCTTCCCATCTGCGCCAGCCGCCGTCCGCATGTGGGGGCAAACGGCGTTTTTGCGGTGGCAAACGCCGCCCGGCCGGTTTGCGCCTTGCGGCAGATAATCCATAACTTTGCAACACAGATATTTAGCAAACCCGTAAAACTTTAAACGTATGAAGAAGATTATTGCAATCATGGCTTTGGCGGGCACCGTCGGTGCGGCACAGGCGCAAAGCCAAACAGAAAAGCCGGAACACGTGCAGTCGGCCACTGCCATCAGCCGCGTGCTCGGTGATGGGCGTAAGGTTGAAACGCTTGTCATCGAATACGACGCGCCCATCAGCAACAAAAGCCTTACAGTCGGCAGCTTCCAAGTGGAAGGGCGCGAGGTGACGCGCGTCTACGCCAACACCTCGCCCGGGCGTGCCGACAAGGCCGCCGACGGCAAGTACGTGGTGATTGAACTGAAAACGGAAGTAGACCTTTATGCCCAGCCCAAGCAGCCCACGGCGGAGGATATGGAGAAAAAACGCGAGCGCGACCGTATGCAGGGCGGCCCCGGCCTGCGGGCCGGTTGGAGCACGGGAGGTAACGACGAATATCCGGGCGATGCCTCGGCGGTGCAGGCAGCCGACATCAAGACCGTCGGCGGGAAGAAGTACAAAGCCTCTGACACGCCCATCGCCAGCACGGCGCAGCGTTGCCTCGTGGCGGACGATTTCAGGCAGGAAGAATTTGTAAGTCCCTACACGGGACAGGTTTTGCCATACAATATATATATACCTGCCGGTTACGATGCGGCGAAGAGTTATCCGCTGGTGCTGTTTATCCATGATGCAGGCGTGGCCAGCGGCCCGGTAACGCATACGCTCTATCAAGGCAATGGCGCAACCTCTTGGGCGGAGCCAGAGGCGCAGGCACGCCACGAGTGCATCGTCGTTGCCCCGGAATATCCCGTTATCACGGTGGACGACAACTGGAATTACAGCCACCATCTCGATGCCACTATCGCCCTGATTAAAGACTTGCAGACGCGCTACGCCATCGACCCGAAACGCATCTATACCACCGGGCAGTCGATGGGCTGCATGTCTTCAATCGTCATGATGCTTAAAGAGCCCGACCTCTTCGCCGGCGCACTGCTCGTGGCGGGCAAGTGGAATCCCGCGCTGATGGCACCGCTCGCCAAGCAAAACCTTTGGATTATCTCCTGCGAGGGCGATGCTTCCTCCAATGCGCTGCAAGGACAGGCCGTGGCCCAATGGCGCGGCGCGGGGCACGGCGTGGCGGAAGCAACTTGGGACATGACGCTGCCCGTTTCCCTGCTTTCAGAAGAAGCGGATAAGATGCGCGCGGCGGGCAGTCATTTGCTCTTCACCCATCTCACGGGCGGCAACCACCGCGCCACCTGGTTTGTGGCTTACGGCATACCCGGCGTGCAAGACTGGCTCTTTGAACAGCACAGATAAAGCCCGAAATTTTATTTTCAAAACCTGATATTTATTTTCCCCTTCAGATCCATCGCCCTGCGGGGGCGTAGGGCGATGAATCTGAAGGGGAAAAATACGAGCAACACACAGAAAGAATAGATTTTTGCCTTGCGCGAACAGATTTTATGTCAGAGCAAGACCATTTATAGCCGAAAAATGCGCTTTCCTTATATAAAAAGCAAGAAAAAAGTTTGCAAAGCAAAGAATTGTTCGTAACTTTGCAGGCAGATGAAGTGAGGGGCTTTCAAAAGTTCCTCACTTCTTGTTAAATATAACAGCAATGATTGATAAGAACGTTGTAGAAAAACTGGTAAACACGTGGCTCGAGGGGAAAGACTACTTCCTGACAGACCTCACCGTTAGCACAGACGACCGCATCGTGGTGGAAATCGACCACAAGGACGGCGTGTGGATTGAAGACTGCGTGGCGCTGAGCCGCTTCATCGAGGACGGACTCAACCGCGACGAGGAAGATTTTGAGCTGGAAGTGGGTAGCGCGGGCATCGGGCAGCCCTTCAAGGTGCATAAGCAGTACGAAATCCATCAGGGCGACACCGTGGAGGTGCTTACCGCAGAGGGCAAGAAACTCATCGGCACGCTCGGCAATGTGCAACCCGATGCGTTCACCGTCACCGTGACCGAAAAGGTGAAGGAAGAAGGCAAGAAGCGCCCTGTGATGAAGGAACGCGACGTGCTTCTCAACTTTGCCGACGTGAAGTGGACGAAATATTACATCGACTTCAAATAGCCTTTGCCAATGCCCCATACCGCCAACCCGAAAAGCATCTGTAAAGATAGAGCCGGGTTGGTGTTGTTTTAGAAATAAATCACAATAATATAAATAAGCAAGTTGCGCAGTCGGCCGCGCCGCCGCTGCCGCAATTCTAAAAAACTCTATCATTCCAATGGCAAGAAAAAAGAACGAGAGTATCAGCCTGATTGAAACTTTTGCCGAATTCAAGGAGACCAAAAACATCGACCGCACCACGATGGTGGGCGTGCTCGAAGAAAGCTTCCGCAGCGTGATCGCCAAGCTGTTTGGTTCGGACGAGAACTTCGACGTAATCGTGAACCCCGACAAGGGCGACTGCGAAATCTACCGCAACCGCGTGGTGGTGCCCGACGGCGAGGTGACCGACGAGAACAAGGAAATCTCCCTGAGCGAGGCACGCGAAATCGACGCCGACTACGAAGAGGGCGAAGACGTGAGCGAACCCATTCAGTTTGCCGACTTCGGCCGCCGCGCCATCCTGACGCTGCGCCAGACGCTCGCCAGCAAAATCCTCGAACTCGAACACGACGCTTTATACAATAAATATAAGGACCGCGTGGGCGAAATCATCGCTGCCGAGGTGTACCAGACGTGGAAGAGCGAAACGCTCCTCATGGACGACGAGGGCAACGAGCTTTACCTGCCGAAGTCGCAGCAGATTCCCCGCGACTTCTTCCACAAGGGCGACACCGTGCGCGCCGTCATCGACCGCGTGGACAATGCCAACGGCAACCCGAAGATTTACCTTTCGCGCACCTCTCCCATGTTCCTGCAACGCCTGCTGGAAACGGAAATCCCCGAAATTGCCGACGGCCTCATCCGCCTCTGCCGCATCGCACGCATTCCGGGCGAGCGCGCCAAGATTGCCGTTGAGAGCTACGACGACCGCATCGACCCCGTAGGTGCCTGTGTGGGCGTGAAGGGCAGCCGTATCCACGGCATCGTGCGCGAGCTGCACAATGAAAATATCGACGTGATCAACTACACCGCCAACCCCTCGCTCTTCATTCAGCGCGCCCTCAACCCCGCGCAGATTTCCAGCATCACGCTCAACGAAGAGGAGCACAAGGCTGAGGTGTACCTGCGTCCCGAGGAGGTGAGCCTCGCCATCGGCAAGGGCGGCATGAACATCAAGCTCGCCTCCATGCTGACGGAATATACCATCGACGTGTTCCGCGAGGTGGAAGACAACGAAGAGACCGAAGACATCTATCTCGATGAGTTTAGCGACGAGGTGGACCAGTGGGTCATCGACGCCATCAAGGCGATTGGGCTCACCACGGCCAAGGAAGTGCTCAACGCTCCCCGCGAAATGCTCATCGAAAAGGCAGACCT
>JBJEAH010000221.1:0-5809 GCA_051868815.1 Alloprevotella sp. | reverse complement strand
AGAATTAAAGGCTATTCCTGCATTTGGCGAATTGGATTTTACTCCTATTGCCAAGAGTGGCGACAGTTACTCACCGCACTTGTTATCCGTAAAGAGTTTGATAAAGAATCACGACGTATGAATACAGATATACAGAAACTCATAGGTGAAGCAACAGCCTACGACAAGAAACAGATGCTTGAGGTAAAGCGTCCTAAAAGTTGGTTCAAGAGTGTATCGGCTTTGTACGCATAGGCAATGAGTCTGTCACAGCAGAGCGCACTCAACTGAAGTCTCTTGTATTGAAAGGTTCTGGACGTACTTACGACAGTTTGCCCTCCAACTACAGATTTGAGGAATTCTTTGATAGAATATAAATGCGTTTGACATACCAGTTCAAATACAAACTTGAAAATTATTAACATGTTTAATTGTTAGTTGAAATTAAACGGTAGCAGAACCCGTGGAAAGTTATGGGTAGGTTATCCATTAGAAACGGGTTTTTCCTAATTTTTATCAGATAGCCAGTATTTCCTGCCATTCTGCGCACACGGCGGGCGTTCTGCAGAACGCCCCTACTCGTAATTCTGATGAATGTAAAATGAGAAAAGAAAAACGGGCGTGCCTTTTTCCGGCACGTCCGTTTTTTATAATGTCTGAATATAACCGCAAAAGGATTATTCGCAGCGGTAGTCTTCGAGGGCTTCCGCATTCATGTCCATCACCCAAGTGTGGTGCTTCTGCACTTCGGCGGTGACGAAGCGGGCATAAACGCGCGCCGATTTCTCAAACATTTCAGGCTGCTGCGTAGCGTTGTAGCAAAGCAGGTGGAGCATGATGACATCGGCGGCCATCTCTACGAGGTGGCGTGCGCAAAGGTCTTGCATTTCCTGCGACTGCGCAGCCTTGACGTGTTCCACGGCCTGCTCATACAGGTCTGCCAATGCCTTGGCCTGTGCCTGCAAGGGCTTGACGGCTTCGCTCACTTCGGCCTGCTCGAACTCGCGCATCTGGGCGAGGTAAGAGCCGTTGGTGACGTAGCGGATAGCGGCAACGACTTGCAGTTGTGTTGTGCCTTCGTAGATGTTCGTGATGCGGGCATCGCGGTAGTAACGCTGGATGGGGTAGTCCATCATAAAGCCCGAACCGCCGTGGATTTGCAGTGCGTCAAACGTGTTTTGGTTGCAATATTCCGAGTTCATGCCCTTTGCAAGCGGCGTGAGCGAGTCGGCGAGTTTGGCATACGTTTTCTGCTCGGTGCGCTCCTCGGGCGTGAGCTTGCGTTCGCGGGCGATGTCGTCGAGTGCCTTGTAGATGTCCACATAGCGGGCGCACTGGTAGAGCAGGGCGCGGCCGGCATCGAGTTTCGCCTTCATGAGCGAAAGCATATCGGCCACGGCGGGCAGCGTGATGATTTTCTTGCCAAATTGTTCGCGGTCGCGGGCGTAGGCCAGTCCTTCGTTGTAAGCGGCCTGCGAGATGCCCACGCTCTGGGCGGCGATGCCGAGGCGTGCACCGTTCATCAGAGACATGACATATTTGATAAGGCCCATCTTGCGCATGCCGCAGAGTTCTGCCTTGGCGTTTTTATACACCAGCTCGCAGGTGGGCGAGCCGTGGATACCGAGTTTGTTCTCGATGCGGCGCACGTTCACGCCGCCGTCGCGCTTGTCGTAGATGAACATCGAGAGGCCGCGGCCGTCGGTCGTGCCTTCTTCCGAGCGGGCAAGCACGAGGTGCAGGTCGGCGTCGCCGTTGGTGATGAAGCGCTTCACGCCGTTCAGGCGCCAGCAGTTTTCCTTCTCGTCGAAGGTAGCTTTGAGCATCACGCTTTGCAGGTCGCTGCCTGCGTCGGGCTCGGTGAGGTCCATCGACATCGTTTCGCCGGCGCAGATGCGGGGGATAAAGCGGCTGTGCTGGTCTTCGTCGCCAAATTCGTAGAGCGTCTCGATGCAGTCCTGCAAGCTCCAGATGTTGCCGAAGCCGGCATCGCTGGCAGCCACGAGTTCGGCGCACATCGTGTAAGGCGTGATGGGAAAGTTGAGGCCTTCGTAGCGGCGCGGCATCGTCATGCCGTTCATGCCTGCCTGCACCATGGCTTCGAGGTTGCGTGCCGTGCCGGAGGCGTAGCGCACGCGGTCGCCCTCGTGGTGCGGTCCTTCGAGGTCAACGCCCTCTGCGTTGTCGGCAATCGTGGTGCCGGCAATCTCGCCCACGATGTCGAGCACGCGGTCGTAACTGTCCATGGCATCTTCAAAATCGAGCGGAGCGTAGTCGTACGCTTCCTTGTCGCGGAAGTCTCTTTCTTTGAGTTCCACGATGCGTTTCATCAAAGGGTGCTGAAGTTCAAACTTCAGCTCGGGATGGTCTGTATAATTGTTAGCCATTGTCGTTTACTTGCTATTCTCTTTGTAATACTTAATCATTTTGGGGACAACTTCTTCCACGCTGCCCGTAATCACGTAGTCGGCCAGTTGGTTAATCGGCGCGGCGGGGTCGGTGTTGATGGAGATGACGATGCCGCTCTCTTTCATGCCCGCCACGTGCTGGATAGCGCCGCTGATGCCGCAGGCGATGTACACCTTGGGGCGTACCGTCACGCCCGTCTGCCCGATTTGCAGGTCGTGCTCGCAGAAGCCGGCGTCTACGGCGGCGCGGCTGGCGCCTACTTCGCCGTGAAGTTCGTCGGCCAGCTTGCGGAGCAGGTCGAAACCTTCTTTAGATCCCACGCCATAGCCGCCTGCCACGATGATGGGCGCGCCTTTCAGGTTGTTGGCGGCTTTCTCAACGTGGCGCTCGATGACGCGCACCACGTAGTCCGTTTCGGGCACGAACTTGGCAACATCTTCATAAACGATCTCGCCGTTATAGTATTCTGCCACCTTTTCGGCTTTCATCACGCCGCTGCGCACGGTGGCCATCTGCGGACGGTTGTCGGGGTTGACAATCGTGGCCACGATGTTGCCGCCGAAAGCGGGGCGGATTTGATAGAGCAGGCCCTCGTAGTGCTTGCCCGTCTTCTTGTCGTCGTAGTCGCCGATTTCGAGCGCGGTGCAGTCGGCCGTCAGGCCGCTGGTGAGCGAAGAACTGACACGCGGGCCGAGGTCGCGGCCGATGACCGTAGCGCCCATGAGGCAGATTTGCGGCTGCTCCTGCTTGAAGAGGTTAACGAGAATGCTCGTGTGCGGCTTGGAAGTGTAGGGATAGAGGCCCGGTGCGTCGAACACGTGGAGCTTGTCCACGCCGTAGGAGAGAATATCTTTCTCCACCTTTCCCGTAATGCCGCTGCCGGCGGCGATGGCTTCGAGCTGCACGCCCAGTTCGTTGGCCAATTTGCGTCCCTTGGTGAGAAGCTCGAAAGAAACTTCCTCAACCGTGAACTTATCTATTTCGCAATATACAAATACGTTGTTCATGATTTCAATTTCTCCAGATTATTATCCAATAGTATGGCTTTCGAGTAATTCCTTTACAAGTCCTTCCACGTCGGCGTCGCTGCCCGTGAGGCGCTTGCTCTCTTTGGCTTTGAACACGATGTTCTGCACGGCCTTTACCTTGGTGGGCGAGCCGGCGAGGCCGCATTGCGCGAGGTCGCCGTCCACGTCTGCCACGCTCCACTGCGTCACGGTGAGGTAGGGCTTCTTTTCATATTCCCCGGCGTAGGGCAGGGGCTTGTCGGCGGGGCGTTCCATGGGCGCGGAGGCGCGCTTGTATTTCATCACGAGCTTGGCGTTGCGCGGGCGGCAGGGCGCGGCGTTGCCGTTCACCGTGACCAGCAGGGGCAGGGGCGCTTCCACGCGCTCGATGCCGCCGTCGATGGTGCGCAGGGCGGTAACCTTGCCGTCCTTAACCTGCTCAATGGCGGTGACGTAAGTAACTTGGTTGAGGTCGAGCTTTTGCGCCACTTGCGGACCTACTTGCGCCGTGTCGCCGTCGATAGCCTGGCGGCCGCCGATAACGAGGTCGGGCATGCCGATCTTCTTAATGGCTTGGCTCAGCGCGTAGCTGGTGGCCAGCGTGTCGGCACCGGCAAAAGCGCGGTCGGTGAGCAGCACGCCGCCGTCGGCACCGCGATACAGTCCTTCGCGGATAACGTCCGTGGCACGGGGAGGCCCCATCGTGAGAATGGTAACCGTCGAGCCGGGGTGCAGGTCCTTGAGGCGCAGCGCCTGCTCGAGGGCGTTGAGATCTTCGGGGTTGAAAATAGCCGGCAGGGCAGCGCGGTTCACTGTTCCCTCCGGCGTCATGGCATCTTTGCCAACATTGCGCGTGTCAGGCACCTGCTTGGCAAGAACTACGATTTTAAGACTCATAAATAATATTTATTTAGAATAGATTTAAGTACAAAATGGGCTGCCTTCTTTGCAGAATTAACAAGTCAATATGGCAACCGCACGTTGCAAAATTAGGTATTTGCTTGTAAGGAAACAAACTTTTGGTCTTAAAAGTGCGATTTCCTTATGTCATATTAAAAATACCGCGCAATGCGGGCAAACGTCCTTAGCCGCTTCATGTGGAAGAGGCGGAGCAGGGAGCAGGGCAGTTGCTCGGGGATAGGGTCGAGCAGGGTGCGCTGCAAATTCTCGCGGCGATTGTCTGCGAAGTCCGCGCGTATGCGGCGAAACTCGCGCCGCGCCTGAAACACGGCCTTGAAATTGGCTATGCCGTTCGGCGAAATAAGGAACGAGCAGGCTGCCACGATGTCTAAGACGCTGCGCACGCGCATCACGTGCTTCAATTCCCGCTCGGGCAGGTTTTTATAGAGCAGCAGCAGGTTGTTGCGGAAGTTCAGGAAGGTTTTGCGCGGGTGGTGCTGCGCCAGCGTGCCGCCGCCCACGTGGTACACCGTGCTTTGCGGCACGCACACGATGCCTCTGCCGCGTGCCCTAAGCCGCCAGCAGAGGTCAATCTCTTCCATGTGCGCGAAGAAGCGGCCGTCCAGTCCGCCCACGGCTTCCCAGTCCGCGCGGCGTATCATCAGGGCTGCGCCCGTGGCCCAGAATATCGGGGCGATGCTGTCGTATTGCCCATTGTCGGTCTCCACCTCGCCGAACACGCGCCCCCGGCAAAAGGGGTAGCCGTAACGGTCGATGTAGCCGCCGCAAGCGCCGGCGTATTCAAACTCCGTGCGCTTGCCCTCGCAGAGCAGTTTGGGCTGGCAGGCGGCCGTTTCGGGGTGTTCCTCCATATAGCTGAGCAGCGGCTCGAGCCAGTTGGGCGTAACCTCTACATCCGAATTGAGCAAAAGGTAATAGTCGGCTTCCAACCCGCGCAACGCCTCGTTGTAGCCTTGCGCAAACCCGTAGTTCTTGCCGAGCGGCAGGCGGCGCACCGTGGGAAACTCTGTCGCCAGCATCTCGAGCGACCCGTCCGTCGAGCCGTTGTCCGCTACGATGACTTCCGCCGTGCCGGCGGAGCAGTTCACTACGGAGGGCAGGAAGCGGCGCATCATCTCCTTGCCGTTCCAGTTGAGAATAACGACTGCTATTTTGGGATTAGGCATAATCAGATTTTTGTAGACAATAATATTATTCGTTTGTTGGTTGGAATTAGTTGTGGATTTTGACAAAAACAATAAAAAACCGCTTGCTTCGTTTGAAGCCCAAGGGCACGCCGCCGGTCTTAATGCCGAGCATTAAAGCCTTTCGGCTTTTGCTCGCCCTTAATCCCTGCGGCTGCGGTCGGTTCCCGCCCGCTTCAAACGCCGCAAGCAAAAAACAGGAAAAAGTTGACGTTTGCTTTTTGCTGTAAATAGTAAAGAAGAAATACTTTACTTTTTCCTGTTTTTTGCTTGTCCTGTGTGGGCGGGCGGGAACCGACCGCAGCCTTA
>JBJEAH010000220.1:0-5818 GCA_051868815.1 Alloprevotella sp. | reverse complement strand
TACGGGGTAGATGCGCTCGGGGCAGCAGTTCTTCACGAGGTCCATCACGGTCTTGCGGTTCTGCGGGTCTTCGCTCGTGGTGACATAGCCTTTGGGCTTGTTGAGGAGCACGTAGACCTTCTTCTCAATCTTCACGGGCTGTTCGTGGAACTGCACCACGTCGGAGCGGAGCACCTTCGTGCCGAGTTCGGTAACCACCTCGCCGTTTACCGTCACAACGCCGGCCTCGATGTACTTGTCGGCGTCGCGGCGCGAGCAGATGCCGGCGTTGGCCAGATAGCGGTTGAGGCGAATGGGGGCGTTGGGGTCGATGTGCTCCTCTTTATATTCAAGGCGCTTTTTCTGCGAATATTTGGCGTGGGGGTCGTAGCCGCCCTGGCGGCGATTGTTGTAGCCATTATTGTATCCGCCCTGCCGGTTATAGCCGCCCTGACGGTTGTAGCCGTTGTTGTAGCCGCCGGTGCGCGGACGGTAGCCGCCCTGTGCGGGACGGTTCTGGCGGAAGCCTGTGCCCTCGGTGCGGTTTTCATTACCGAAGCCGCCCATACCCTCTTCGCCTGCGCCGTAGCGGTTGGGACGGTAGTTGGGACGGTCGCCTCCGTAAGGGCGATAGCCGCCCTGTCCCTGCTGGCGGTAACCGCCCTGGCGATTATAGCCGCCCTGACGGTTGTAGCCGTTATTGTAGCCGCCCTGACGGCGTTCGCCGTAGGCAGTGCCTTCCTGATCGCCGTAGTTGTTGGTGCGCGGATGGTAGCCTCCGCCTTTCTGATAGCGGGGACGGTAGCCGCCCTCGCCATTTGCGCCGCCGTAGCGGTTGCCTTGGTTGAAGCGCGGACGGTAGCCGCCGTTGTTGTAAGAATTGTTTTGATAAGGGCGGCGTTCCGAGTTCTCGCCCGACTGCGATGCGTAGAAGCCCTCGCGGCTGCCTGCATTCTCTGTGTTTTCTGTTTGGCCGGTGACAAATACTTCTTCACTCATGGTTTTTGATAATTTGAAAAGATTGTGTTGGATTGGATTTTTATTTAGTAGACGAGTTTATTATCTTGGCGACAACTTAGACAACTTTTGACAACTTTGTTTGCAACTGTCTGTTGCCATTATTATGACGACAACAGGGACAACTTTTGACAACTTACAGTTGTCTTTCTGCATGCGAGGCGGGCGTATAAAATATGCCCAGTTGTCTTTTGTTGTCGACATATTAAGCGCAAAATTGTCAGACTCGGAGTTGTCTTTTGTTGTCTTTGTTGTCGTAAAAATAAATCGTTTCTATAATTTATAGTCCCGTGTAATTGTGCGGCGTAATGGCCATAAGCTCTGCCTTCACGGCATCGCTCACCTCGAGAGCGGCGATAAAGTTGTGTATGCTTTCTTCGGTAATGGCGGCGTTGGTGCGCGTGAGGGCTTTGAGTGCCTCGTAGGGGTGTGGGAATGCCTCGCGGCGCAGTACGGTCTGGATAGCCTCTGCCACCACAGCCCAGCAGTTGTCGAGGTCGCGGCTGATGGCTTCTTCGTTGAGCAGAAGTTTGCGCAGGCCTTTGAGCGTGCTTTGGAAAGCGATGGCGGCGTGGCCCATAGGCACGCCGATGTTGCGGATTACGGTGGAGTCGGTGAGGTCGCGCTGCAAGCGGCTGATGGGCAGCTTGCGGCTCAGATGCTCGAGAATGGCATTGGCCATGCCGAGGTTGCCCTCGGAGTTCTCGAAGTCGATGGGGTTCACCTTATGGGGCATTGCGCTCGACCCAACCTCGCCCTGCTTGATGCGCTGCTTGAAATATTCCATCGACACGTACTGCCAGAAGTCGCGGTCGAGGTCGATGACGATGGTGTGTATGCGCTTCATGGCATCGAACACGGCGGCGAGACTGTCGTAGTTGCTGATCTGCGTGGTGAAGGTCTCGCGCTTCAATCCGAGTTTCTCGCTCACGAAGCGGTCGCCGAAGGCGCGCCAGTCATAGGCGGGGTATGCCACGTGGTGCGCGTTGTAGTTGCCCGTTGCGCCGCCGAACTTGGCCGTCAGCGTGCAGGCATTGAGCGCGGCGAGCTGCTGCTCGAGGCGGTAGGCAAACACCTTGACCTCCTTGCCGAGGCGGGTGGGGGAGGCGGGCTGGCCGTGCGTCTTGGCCAGCATGGGAATGTCTTTCCACTCCTCAGCGTAGGCATTGAGCTGCGCGATGAGTTCCTCGACCTGCGGCACGTAGACCTCGGCGAGCGCGTCTTTGAGCATGAGGGGGAAGGAGGTGTTGTTGATGTCCTGCGAGGTAAGTCCGAAATGGATAAATTCCTTGAAACTGTCCAAGCCTCCGATAGCGTCGAACTGCTCTTTAATGAAATATTCGATGGCTTTCACGTCGTGGTTCGTCACGCTCTCGATGTCCTTGACGCGGGCGGCATCTTGTTCAGAAAATTCCCCGTAGATGCTGCGCAGGCGCGGGAATAAATCGTGGGGAAAAGCCTCCAGCTGCGGCAAAGGCAGTTCGCAAAGCGTGATAAAATACTCGATTTCCACGCGGACGCGATATTTCATCAGAGCATATTCCGAAAAATAAGCAGCAAGGGCTTCGGTTTTGCTGCGGTAGCGTCCGTCGATAGGCGACACGGCGGTCAGGATGTCCAGTTCCATGGGAAGAATGAGATAATTGAAAAAAAGAAAAGCGCAACCAATGCGCACAAAGTCGTTTTAATGCCTGCAAATTTAGCAGAAAAAACGCAGTTTCTGCGCATATAATGCCTTTTTTTTAGCGATTAGCGGATTGCAATTAGCGAATACTTGCTTATAAGTTGCTAACTTTGCAGCAAAAGTAGGAGCGTTCCGAAAACGTCTACCCCAAGAACTCAAAGCACACAATATATAATTATGCCGAAAATCTCAAATCGCGGCATGGAAATGCCCCAGTCGCCCATCCGAAAGCTGGCGCCGCTGGCAACGGCCGCCAAGGAGCGGGGCATACATGTCTATCACCTCAATATCGGCCAGCCCGACCTGCCCACGCCGCAGGCAGGACTTGATGCATTGAAGCACATCGACCGCAACGTCTTGGAGTACAGCCCCAGCCAGGGCTTCCGCTCCTATCGCGAGAAGCTCACGCACTATTATGCGAAATACGACATCCGCCTCTCGCCCGACGACATCATCATCACCGCCGGCGGCTCCGAGGCGGTGCTCTTCGCCTTCATGTCGTGCCTCAATCCCGGCGACGAAATCATCGTGCCCGAGCCCGCTTATGCCAACTACATGGCCTTTGCCATTTCGGCGGGCGCACGTATCCGCACCATCGCCACCACCATCGAAGAGGGCTTCTCGCTGCCGAAGGTGGAGAAGTTTGAGGAACTCATCAACGAGCACACGCGGGCCATTCTCATCTGCAATCCCAACAATCCCACGGGCTATCTCTATACGCGCCGCGAGATGAACCAGATACGCGACCTCGTCAGGAAGTACGACCTTTATCTCTTCTCCGACGAGGTGTATCGCGAGTTCATCTATACCGGCTCGCCTTATATCTCAGCCTGCCACCTCGAAGGCATCGAGCAGAACGTGGTGCTGATCGACTCCGTGTCGAAACGTTACAGCGAGTGCGGCATCCGCATCGGTGCGCTCATCACCAAGAACGCCGAGGTGAGGGGCGCGGTGATGAAGTTTTGCCAGGCGCGCCTCAGTCCCCCGCTGCTCGGACAACTCGTGGCGGAGGCCTCGCTCGACGAGCCGCAGGACTATGCCCGCGAGGTCTACGACGAATACGTGGAGCGGCGCAAATGCCTTATCGACGGCCTTAACCGCATTCCCGGCGTGTACTCGCCCATACCCATGGGCGCGTTCTACACTGTGGCGAAGCTCCCCGTAGACGATGCCGAAAAGTTCTGCGCATGGTGCCTCACGGACTTCTCCTACGAAGGCAAGACCGTGATGATGGCGCCCGCCGCCGGCTTCTACACCACGCCCGGTGCCGGCATCAATCAGGTGCGCATCGCCTACGTGCTCAAAAAGGAAGACCTCACCGATGCCCTCACCGTGCTGGGCAAAGCCTTGCAGGCATATCCCGGGCGCACGTCAGTAGAAAATGAGTAAACTGCCCTTCTTCCTTGCCGCCCGCTTCTTCCGCTCCGATGGGGAGAACAAGGCCAAAGCCTCGCGCCCGGCGGTGCGTGTCTCTACCATCAGCGTGGCCGTGAGCCTTGCGGTGATGATAGTCACCGTAGGCGTTGTGCGCGGTTTCCAGCGGGAGATACGCGCCACGCTCTCCGGCTTTGCCTCCCACATCACGCTGCTCAATCCCCTTTCTTTCTACAACCCCGAGGCCGCGCCCGTCGTCATCGACAAGGGCGTGGAGCACGACGTGCGTGCCTGCCTGCCGCCCGGCAGCCGCTTCGCGCGCTTTTCCACCAAGAGCGGCATTCTCAAGACCGACGATGCCTATGCGGCCATCACCCTCAAAGGTATCGGTACGGACTACGATACAACGTTCCTCAAAAGCCGCCTCGCCGAAGGCCGCCTGCCCGCCGTGGGCACGGAGCGCGGCAAGCGCGAAATCCTTCTCTCGCGCCTCACGGCCGACCAACTAAAACTCAAGCGCGGTGACCGCATCGCCGCTTACTTCTTCGAGCGCACCGTGAAGATGCGCCGCTTCGATATCGTGGGCATCTACGACACCCACATGCCGCAGTTCGACCGCTTCTTCGCCGTTACCGACATCGCCGCCGTCAACGCCCTCAACTCCTGGCAGGGCGACCAGTGCGGCGGCATCGAAATCATGCTGCCCGACGACGGCGGCATCGACTCCGTGCAAGTGGCGCTTGCCGGCCGCTTCAACGGCCGCACAGACCGCGACGGCGGCGCGTATCTCTCGCAAAGTCTGCGCGAGAACCCGCGTACCGCCTCCGTGTCGGCGTGGCTAGAATTGCTCGACATGAACGTCCTCGTAATCCTCGGCCTCATGACCGTGGTGGCGGTGGTGACGATGATGTGCAGCCTGCTTATATTAATATTGGAGCGCACGCGCGACATCGGCCTGCTCAAGACCCTCGGCGCGCGCGGCGGCACGGTGCGCAGCGTGTTCCTCTGGCTCTCCGCCCTCATTCTCTCGCGCGGCATGCTTTGGGGCAACGCCGTGGGGCTGGGCATTCTTGCCTTGCAGCATTTCTGCGGCATCGTGCGCCTTGACCCGTCGGTCTACTATGTTGACCGCGCCCCCGTGGCGTTCGACGTCCCGCTATTCCTGCTCATCAATGCCGGCACGCTCTTCGTCACGCTGCTCGCCCTCGTACTGCCCAGTTTCATCGTAGGCATCATCAAGCCCGCCAAGACCATGCGCTACGAATAATAAACTCTCATTTTGCAAAGTGCTCTTTGCAGGCGGTCGCCGAGTTGCTAAAAGATGGTTACGAAAGGGCGGTTTCCCGGAAAAATGTTTGGCGAAAACAATTTTTGCCCCTTATCTTTGCATCAACAACATCAGCAACACAAAACATTAGGTATATATTTCTCATAAGCCCCGCAAAGGGCGGGGCAAAATTTTAAGGTACAAAGATTATGGAACAGAAGCAGAACAATTTGGACAACACAGAGAGAATGAACGAGGCGAACACGCTTGCAAGCCGTATCAAAATGCTTCGCTACCGCTTTCAGCGTTACCGCGAGATGCGCAACGGCACGAAGTGCCAGGACATTCTCTCTCAGATTAGGCTGGCAGAGGCATAGCCGCCCCGACCGCCTTTCTCTTTTTGCTTACGAAACAGCTAGCCTTTTGGCAACACTCATTATGTAAAAGGGGCTGTGTCAAAATGTGCATGTAGCCCTGAAAGGGCTTAATAACAAAGC
>JBJEAH010000219.1:0-5836 GCA_051868815.1 Alloprevotella sp. | reverse complement strand
TAAAGAGTTCTACAAACATTATTTGTAATATTGCACTTGCTTGTTGACTCTATACGGTTATTTCAACCAACGGGTTAAAGTAAACTTTATGCGCTCACTTTGCACTATCTTTGCCCAAAATAAACTAACTTTGCACACAGTAAGCGAATGTGTGCTTTTTTCTTTCCGCTAATCTCATTTACTCGGAAATATGTCTATCGCAAAAACCCGACAAAAGCTCATAGAAGTGGCGCGCGACCTCTTTGCCCACAACGGACTGGAAGCCACCACGATGAACGACATCGCCCAAGCCTCCGGAAAAGGGCGGCGCACGCTCTACACGTATTTCCGCAATAAGGAAGAGATCTACAAGGCGGTGGTGGAGGAGGAACTCGAACGTCTCTCGGAGCGCATGGAACTCGTGGCTGCACAAGACGGTGCGCCGGAGCGCAAAATCCTGACGCTCATCTATGCACACCTCAACGCCATGCGCGAAACCGTGGCGCGAAACGGGTCGCTGCGCGCGGAGTTTTTCCGCAACATCTGGAATGTGGAGAAGGTGCGCCGCGCTTTCGATATCGAAGAACTTAACGTTCTGGAGCGCGTGCTGCAAGAAGGTTGCGACGCGGGCAGGTTCAAAATCGTGAACGTGCGCCTCATGGCTGAAATCATACACTACTGCGTGAAAGGACTGGAAGTGCCTTACATCTACGACCGCCTCGGCGAAGGGCTGACCGAAGAGGAAACCATTCCCATCGTGGCAGACATCATCGGCCGCGCCATTGGCATCGAAGGCAATATTTAATATATAGATTTTTAGTAGACAAGTAAACGAGTAGACGAGTAAACAAGTAAACGAATATATATTGTGTACTAATAGAATCAACAAAACCCTATAAACTAAAAAACAAAAAAGAAAATGGGATTACTCACTGGTAAAACGGCACTCATCACGGGTGCTGCCCGCGGCATTGGCAAGGCCATTGCCCTGAAATTTGCAGAAGAAGGCGCTAACATCGCATTTACCGACCTCGTGATTGACGAGAACGGCGAAGCCACACGCGCTGAAATAGAAGCCAAGGGCGTGAAGTGCGCCGCCTACGCCTCCAACGCCGCCGACTTCGCACAGACGGAGGAAGTGGTGAAGAAGGTGCATGAGGATTTCGGTTCGATCGACATTCTCGTAAACAACGCCGGCATCACCAAGGACGGCCTCATGATGCGCATGACCGAGGCGCAGTGGGATGCCGTAATCGGCGTGAACCTCAAATCGGCTTTCAACTTTATCCACGCCTGCACGCCCATCATGATGCGCCAGCGCGGCGGTTCTATCATCAACATGGCCTCGGTTGTCGGCGTGCACGGCAATGCCGGTCAGAGCAACTACGCCGCCTCTAAGGCTGGTATGATTGCCCTAGCCAAGAGCGTGGCTCAGGAAATGGGAAGCCGCGGCATCCGCGCCAACGCCATTGCTCCGGGCTTCATCGAGACGGCCATGACTGCCGCCCTCAGCGAAGAGGTGCGCAAGGAATGGATGAAGGCAATTCCCCTGCGTCGCGGCGGTAAGCCCGAAGATATCGCTAACGTGGCCACTTTCCTCGCCTCCGACCTCGCTTCGTATATCAGCGGTCAGGTAATCCAAGTGGACGGCGGCATGAATATGTAAATTCATAAGGGGGGCGCGCCAAACGCGCCCCCTATTTATTTATGAACGTACTCTACGAGGACAACCATATCATCATTGTAAACAAAGCCCCGGGCGGAATAGTGCAGGGCGACAAGACGGGCGACACGCCGCTGTCGGAACAGGTGAAACTCTATATAAAAGAGAAATACCAGAAGCCGGGCAACGTGTTTCTCGGTGTCGTTCACAGGCTCGACCGTCCAGTGAGCGGCGTTGTGGTGTTTGCGCGGACGGGCAAGGCACTGGCGCGGCTCAACGAGATGTTTCGCACGGGCAGCGTGAAGAAAACCTACCATGCCATCGTGGCTAACGCCCCGCAGCAGGAGGCCGCCACGCTGGAGCATTGGCTCACGCGCAACGAGCGGCAGAATAAAGCCTACGCGCATCCTCGGGAGGTGAAGGACAGCAAGCGGGCCGTTTTGGACTATCGCGTCATCGGCCATTCCGAGCGTTACTCCTTGCTCGAAGTGCGGCTGCACACGGGGCGGCATCATCAGATACGCTGCCAGCTGGCCGCTATCGGCTGCCCCATCAAGGGCGATCTGAAATACGGCGCGCCGCGCTCCAACCCCGACGGCAGTATCTGCCTGCACGCCCGCAACGTTTGCTTCGAACACCCCGTTTCGCACCAGCCAATCGACGTCACCGCCCCTTATCCCGAAGAACTGCGGCTTTGGCAAATGTTTTAATCATAATAAGACCTTGCAACTTCCCAACGACCCGATGATGCTATTCAGCGTCGTCAATATGAAACTGCGCGACCAATATGCGTCGCTCGACGCGCTTTGCGACGACCTCGACATTGAGCGCGCTGAACTTGAAAGGCGGCTTGCAGAAGCCGGTTTTGAATACAGCGCCGAACACAATAAATTTTGGTAAAAGCCTATGCGATGCCTCATTGTACATCTGAAACGCTATCCGCTGACGCTTGTCTGCTTAGCCCTCACATGGTATCTCTGCTTGATGCGCGTGCCGAACACGCCGTTCGACGATTTCGAGAATGCCGACAAGTGGGCGCACGTGCTGATGTATTTCGGCACTTGTTCGCTCCTGTGGTTTGAATACTGGCGCAGCCATAAGTCAGGGCGCGTGCCCGTGAGCCATTGGCTACTGGCCGTGGCGTGCCCCATTCTGATGAGTGGCGTAATCGAACTGTGCCAGGAATTTCTCACCGACTGCCGCAGCGGCGACTGGCGCGATTTCCTCGCCAATTCGGTGGGCGTGATCCTCGCCGCCGCGATTGGGCAAACGTTTAGGAAGTAATCTTATACTTTTTCTCCCTCTATTAGTAGACCAGACAGAGAAGTATTTATTTAATATGAGTAACTTGTCTTGTCTACTCGTCTACTCGTTTACTTGTTTACTAAAATGTCTCCAACGCTTTACATACGAATATCCGATACCTTCCTCTGCTTCGCCCGCTACGAAGCGGGGCGCGAACCCGTGTTTGACTTTTCGCGCTACCGTGTGCGGCACCATGCTTCGCTCACGATGAATCTGCGCGAGGCCAAGAGCCAAGAGTCTATCCTTCAAGCGCCTATCGAAAGGGTTGAGGCACTGGTGGTCGATGCCGTGACCGTCGTGCCCCTTGCGGATTTTCAGGAAGAAGATGCTGCAAAGTATTACCGCCATTGTTTTGCCGACAAGCAGCACCAACGCGTGTTCTACGACACGGTGCCCTCCGCCAATGCCGTGGTGCTTTTCTCGGTGGAAGAGAGCGTTTGCCACACGCTTGAAGATAATTTCGAGAAGGTTCATTACACCTCTTCCCTCAAGCCCGTTGTAGAGCATTTCGCCGGCTTGCCGCAGTGCGGCGGACCCACGAAGCGCATATATATATATTGTCACGACCAGGCCATTGATGTCATTGCATTCGATGAATCGCGCCTCTGCTTCCTCAACACGTTTAAGGTGCTGGGCGAGAAAGACGTGGCGTATTACGTGCTGAATGCCGCCTCGGGGTTGGTGTCGGAAGAGAAAGAGGCGGCCTTTTACGTGGCAGGCGAGGCTGATGAGGCGGAGGCAGCCATCAAAGAACTGAGCCGCTATGCCGCAAACGTTTATGCCGTGCACCCCGAGGCAGAGTTCAACCGCAACATCGTGGCAACCACGCCCGATGTGCCTTACGACTTAATAACGTTATTGCTATAAATAATATTTGTCTACTCGTCTACTCGTTTACTCGTCTACTAATTTAACATGCGAATCATCACAGGCATCTATAAAGGCAGGCATTTTGAAGTGCCGCGCACGTTTAAGGCGCGTCCTACCACCGACTTTGCAAAGGAAAACCTGTTTAACGTGCTGCGCGCCTACGTGGATTTCGAGGAAACCAGCGCGCTCGACCTTTTCGGCGGCACGGGCAGCATCACCCTCGAACTGCTTTCGCGCGGCTGCCGGCGCGTGGTGACGGTGGAGAAAGACCGCACCCACTTTGCCTTTATCCGTTCGTGCATCGACAAGTTGCAGGCACGAGAGGCCGCGCCGCTTTGCAGCGATGCCTTGCGCTTTATAGATAGAAGTTCCGAGGCGTTCGACCTCGTCTTTGCCGATCCCCCCTATGCTTTGCCCGAATTGCCCGTGTTGCCCGAGCGGGTGCTTGGCTCGCGCCTGCTGCGTCCTGGCGGCATCTTCGTTTTGGAGCATGGCAAGCACAATGACTTTTCCGCGCACCCCGATTTCTTGGAGCACCGTGCCTACGGCAGCGTCAATTTCTCCTTTTTTACAAAAGCAGAGGCAGGAGAAGAATAAACGAAAAAGCGTGCCTTTATATCATACTGCCCATAAAAAAGATGTAACTTTGCATTTCCTTATAAGATAATCCAAAAACATCAAGAATATGTCAGACATCAAACCCATTAAGACCGCGCTCGTTTCCGTGTTCCACAAGGACGGGCTTGACGAGTTGCTCAAAACGCTCCACGAGCAGGGCGTTGCCTTCCTTTCTACGGGCGGCACGCAGCAGTTTATCGAATCGCTCGGCTATCCCTGCCAGAAAGTTGAGGACGTAACCACTTATCCCTCAATCCTCGGCGGTCGCGTAAAGACCCTGCACCCCAAAATCTTCGGCGGCATTCTCGGTCGCCGCGAACTCGAAAGCGACCGTGAGCAAATGGCGCAATACGAAATTCCCGCCATCGACCTCGTCATCGTAGACCTCTATCCTTTTGAGCAGACCGTGGCAAGCGGCGCATCGGCTGCCGACATCATCGAAAAGATCGACATAGGCGGTATCTCCCTTATCCGCGCCGGCGCAAAGAACTTCAACGACGTGGTCATCGTTCCCTCAAAGGCCGAATACGGCATGCTGCTCGAAATGCTCCAGAAGCACGGCGCAGCACAGACGAGCCTCGAAGAGCGCCGCCTCTTCGCCACTCGCGCCTTCGGCGTTAGCAGCCACTACGACACGGCAATCCACAACTGGTTTTCACAGCAATAATTTAGAGTAAAAGAAAATGGGATTCTTTTCAAATTTATTTTCTTTCACGCAGGAATTGGCCATCGATCTCGGCACTGCCAACACGGTCATCATCGCCGACGGCAGCATCGCCGTCAACGAGCCATCCGTAGTTGCGCTCGACCAGCACTCTGAAAAGATGATTGCCGTGGGCGACCGCGCAAAGCTGATGTACGAAAAGACGAACAACCGCATCCGCGTGATTCGTCCCCTGCGCGACGGCGTGATTGCCGACTTCAATGCCTGCGAGCAAATGCTGCGCGGACTTATTAAGAAGGTTCACAAAGGGCATCGCCTCTTCTCGCCATCGCTGCGCATGGTTATCGGTGTGCCTTCCGGCTCAACCGAAGTTGAACTGCGCGCCGTGCGCGACTCTGCCGAGCATGCCGGCGGCCGCGACGTGTTTCTCCTTTACGAACCCATGGCAGCCGCCATCGGTATTGGCCTCGACGTGAATGCGCCCGAGGGCAATATGGTGGTAGACATCGGCGGCGGTACGACGGAAATTGCCGTGATTTCGCTCGGCGGCATCGTGTCGAACAACTCTATCAAGATGGCAGGCGACGACTTCACCGCCGACATACAGGAATATATGAGCCGCCAGCACAACGTGCGCGTCAGCGAACGCATGGCCGAGCGCATCAAGATTAACGTTGGTTCCGCGCTGACCGACCTCGGCGACAAGCCGCCCGAGAACTACATCGTGCACGGCCCGA
>JBJEAH010000218.1:0-5839 GCA_051868815.1 Alloprevotella sp. | reverse complement strand
TACTGCCTTCCAGGCAGAATCATTGCAACAGCCGCTTCCGGGCACTTCGTACCCGGTTATCGTCGCTGCGCTCCGTAGTGCCTTCCAGGCACCCAGCAATGATATGCAAGCTGTTTTTTAATGGTTTTCATCTAAATCCTCCGCACCCTTCCTTTCCCCTCTTCCCTTTTTCCTAAAAAAATCACCCGATAAAACCTTTTACATAGAAATATCTTGTATTTTTGCAAAAGAACCATACTTATCTGCCAAGAAAATGGCCAATATTCATTTCAGCATCACCTATAAAACCGACGGCGGGACGTATCTCCGCATCCATCTTAACCTAAACGGCGAGATGTCCCACGCGCCCATGCAGACGGCCGACGGCGAGCACTGGCACGCCACGTTGCAAATGCCGGGTGGCACCGCGTTCAGTTATTTCTACGAAGTGTGCACCGACGGCGGCGACGTGGTGCGCCGCGAAGAAGACGCCGTGCGACACGCCAACGTGGGGCAGCAGCCCGCGCTCCACCTTGCCGATGCCTGGACGCTGCGCCCCCTGTCGGCCGCCCTGCGCACCTCGGCCTTCACCGACTGCATCTACCGCCTCTCCGACTTCGACCGCCAGCGCGCCCATGAGGAACTCCCCGCGCCGCTCACGCTGCGTCTCCGCGCCACGCCGCCGCCCGAAGGAATGCGCTGGGGCGTGCTCGGCAATATCCCCGCCCTGGGCGAATGGCAGCCCGAGCGCACGCTGCACGCCGTACGCACCGACACCTACGAATATTCCTTTGCGCTCGACTTCAAAGCGGCAGCGGCGGGATTTGAATATAAATATGTATTGACCGATGAGCGCCGCCCAGAGTTTATCCTTTGGGAAGAAGGCGACAACCGCCGCTTCCCGGCCCTCGAGCCCGAGGCAGGGGCAACGGTCATAGCGAGCGACGATGCACCGCGCATCGCCCTCGCCCCCTGGCGCGGAGCAGGCGTGGTGGTACCCGTATTCTCGCTGCGCTCAGCGGGCAGTTTCGGTATCGGCGACTTTGGCGACTTGCGCTCGTTTGTGCTTTGGGCCGCCTCTGCCGGCATGAAGGCCGTGCAGCTCCTGCCCATCAACGACACAACGGCGGGCGGCACCTGGCGCGACTCCTATCCCTACAACGGTATCTCGGTTTTCGCCCTGCATCCTATATATATAGACGCGCGCGAGTGGAAGCACACCAAAGCCTATGCCCGACACGCGCAGCGCGGCCTGCGGCTCAACGCAGAGGCGGCGGTGAACTACGAGGCGGTGATGCAGCTCAAAAGCCGTTTCCTCGACGACCTCTTCGATGAGATTGGCGGCAGCATGATGCGCAAGAAAGGCTTTAAGGAGTTTTGTGCAGAACAGGCGCACTGGCTCGAAACCTACGCCGACTTCTGCCGCCAGCGCGACGAATACCGCACGGCGAACTTCCGCCTCTGGCCCGAGGAAAAATTGCGTAGCGGCGAAGAACGCGCCGCCGAGCGCGTCAGAATGAAGCACCGCTTCGTGCAATATCTCGCCCACACGCAAATGCGCCGCGCCCACGAAACGGCTATGGAACACGGCGTTATCCTTAAAGGCGACATTCCCATAGGCATCAATCGCGACAGCGTGCCGGCACGCGAGGACACGCGCCTCTTCCACTTCGACGGACAGGCAGGCGCACCGCCCGATGCCTTTGCCCGTCACGGTCAAAACTGGGGCTTTCCCACTTACGACTGGGAAGAGATGAAGAAAGACGGCTACGCCTGGTGGCGCAGGCGGTTCGCCCACACGGGGCTGTATTTTGATGCCTACCGCATTGACCATGTGCTCGGCTTTTTCCGTATTTGGGAAATCCCTTATGGGCATATCTACGGGCTGCTTGGGCGTTTCCGTCCCGCTTTACCCCTTACGCCGGAAGAAATCAAGGGCTTCGGCTTCACGCAAAACCCCGCCGCACTGACGCGTCCCCTGCTCACGGAAGAGCGGCTCGAAGAACTTTCCGACGCAGCGGGAGGCTGGGGCTTCAAGCATTATTTCCATAAAAACGAAGACGGGCTTTACGAACTCGCCGACGAGGTGCAGACGCAACGCGGCGTGTGCGAGCGCGTGCAAGATGAGCGGTTGCGCACCATGCTCTGCGACCTCATAGCCGACGTGCTCTTCATCGAAGATCCTGACACGCCGGACACCTACCACCCGCGCATAGCCGGGCAGCAGACCGACCGCTACGCTATGCTCCCGAAAGCAGACCGCGAGGCGTTCGACCGCATACACGAGCATTTCTTCTACCACCGCCACAATGCTTTCTGGGCACAGGAGGCGATGAAAAAGCTGCCCGCCATTATCCGTTACGCGGAAAAGGGCGCGGGTCATGCCGCCTCGATGCTGCCCTGTGCCGAGGATCTCGGCATGGTGCCCGAGAGCGTGAAGGACGTGCTGGGGCAGCTCGACATTCTGAGCCTCGAAATACAGCGTATGCCCAAGACCTACGGCCGCCGTTTTGCCGACCTCTCCGCCAACCCCTATCTCTCAGTGGCTACCATCGGCACCCACGACATGCCGCCCCTTCGCCTGTGGTGGAAGACCGATGCCGACGGCCGGCAGGCTTACTGGAACGAGGCGATGCACCGCGAAGGCGAAGCCCCCGCCGACTTGGGCGCGGCAGAGTGCGAAAGCATAATCGCCGCCCACCTCGACAGTCCCTCCATGCTGGCCCTCATTGCCTTGCAAGACTATCTGGCCATGGACACCTCCCTGCGCCACCCGCAGCCCGAGGCGGAACAAATCAACGACCCCGCCAATCCCGACCAGCATTGGACTTATCGCATGCACCTCACCATAGAGCAGCTCGCCGCAGCCACCGATTTCAACGAGAAAGTCCGTGCGCTGATTGAAAAGAGCGGGCGATAGGGATCATATTTCCCCTTATTTTTTCTGTCATTTACAAAATATTCCCGCTTTGCTTGGCAGATAAGCGCAATTTTCCCTATATTCGCAATGTTTGTTATAGGACAGCAATAATTTTTACTCAAAACATTCCTTAAATAAAGACTATGAAAAAGTACAATTTCGGCGCGGGTCCGTCAATTCTCCCGCAAGAAGTGATGAAAGCAACGGCTGATGCCTGTGTGGAATTTCAGGGCATGGGCCTTTCCCTTATGGAAATCAGCCACCGCACGAAGGAATTTCAGGCAGTGATCGACGAGGCACAAGCCCTCTTTAAGGAACTCCTCGGCATTCCCGAAGGCTATTCCGTGCTCTTCCTCGGCGGCGGCGCCAGCACGCAATTCTGCATGGTGCCCTTCAACCTGCTCGAAAAGAAAGCCGCTTATCTCAACACCGGCGTTTGGGCCAAGAAAGCCCTCAAAGAGGCAAAACTCTTCGGCGAGGTGGTAGAAGTGGCATCTTCCGCCGACGCTAACTACACCTTCATTCCCAAAGACTACGAAATCCCCGCCGATGCGGATTATTTCCACATCACGACCAACAATACCATTTACGGCACCGAACTGCGCCGCGACCTCGACAGCCCCGTGCCCCTCGTGGCCGACATGTCGTCAGACATCTTCTCGCGTCCCCTCGACGTGGCAAAATATGGCTTGATTTACGGCGGTGCACAAAAGAACCTCTCGATGGCGGGCGTTACCTTCGTGATTGTCAAAGAGGACTTGCTCGGCAAGGTGAGCCGCCCCATTCCCACGATGCTCGACTACCGCACGCACGTTGATAAAGGATCTATGTTCAACACCCCGCCCGTGGTGCCTATCTACTGCGCCCTGCAAAATCTGAAATGGATCAAGGCGCAAGGCGGCGTGGAAGAAATGGAGCGCCGCGCCAAGGCTCGCGCCGAGTTGCTCTACGGCGAAATTGACCGCAACAAACTCTTCTGCGGCACGGCAAAGGAAGAAGACCGTTCGCTGATGAACATCTGCTTTGTGATGAAGGAGGAATACAAAGAACTCGAAGCAGAGTTCCAGCAATACGCCGCAGCAGCCGGTATGCAGGGCATCAAGGGCCACCGCTCCGTGGGCGGTTTCCGTGCCTCCTGCTACAACGCCATGAGCATAGAAGGCGTGCAGGCACTCGTAAACTGCATGAAGGAATTTGAAGCAAAGCATTAAAAGTTGGGGCGTTTTATGCGCCTCTACTTTACTATATCTACCTGTTTGGTTGAATTAGATATTAATATAATTCGGGTATTTACTGCCTGGAAGGCAGTACGGAGCGAAGCGACGATAACCGGGGACGAAGTCCTCGGGGAAGGCTTTCGCAATGATTCTGCCTGGAAGGCAGTACGCCTGTGGCGAGGTATTAAAAGCATGTTCTGTGGCGTAGTGCCTTCCAGGCACATCGTCCTCACCGCACTGTTCCGGGCACTTCGTACCCGGTTATCGTCGCTACGCTCCGTAGTGCCTTCCAGGCACTTAACACCTAATTCAAACAACGGGGTAGTTTATAGTCGTTTACTCGTTTACTAAATCTATCGATTACCATGAAAGTACTGATTGCCACAGAGAAGCCTTTTGCCCCCGTGGCGGTGAAAGGCATCAAGGACATCCTCGACGAGGCAAGCGTGGACCTTGAACTTTTAGAGAAATATACAGAGAAGAAACAACTGCTCGAAGCCGTGGCGACCGCCAACGCGCTCATCGTGCGCTCTGACATCATCGACGAAGAAGTGATGCAGGCCGCGCCCGAACTTAAAATAATTGTTCGCGCCGGCGCGGGCTACGACAACATCGACCTCGAGGCTGCCACGCGCCACGGCATCATCGTGGAGAACACGCCCGGACAGAATGCCAACGCCGTGGCCGAACTCGTTATCGGCCTGCTCATCTACACGATGCGCAACCGCTTCAACGGCACGAGCGGCACGGAACTCATGGGCAAGAAACTCGGGTTGCTGGCCTTCGGTGCAGTGGCGCAAAACCTCGCCCGCATCGCCCACGGCATGGGTATGGACGTGTCGAGCTACTCGCCCCTCAACCGCCCGCAGAAGATCATTGACGCCGGCTTCCACGTGACCGACACGCTCGAGGACTTGTTTATCCACAACCACATCGTGAGCCTCCACGTGCCCTCCACGCCGCAGACGCGCGGCAGCATCGGCTACGACCTCGTGATGAAAATGCGCAAGAACGGCATTCTCGTCAACACCGCACGGCAGGACATCATCGACGAGGAAGGACTTATCCGCGCCTTTGAAGAACGCCCCGACCTGCGCTACGTGACTGACCTCAAACTCAAAGCGCACGATGAAGCCGCCCGCAAACTCGGCGACCGCTATGTCTTCACGCCCAAGAAAATGGGTGCGCAGACCGCAGAGGCTAATATCAATGCCGGACTTGCCGCAGCGCAGCAAATCGTGGACTATTTCAAGGACGGCAATCATAAATATCAGGTAAATAAGTAAATATCATGCCCAAGATAAAACCATTCCGAGGCGTGCGCCCGCCAAAAGCACTCGTGGAACAAGTGCAAAGCCGTCCCTACGACGTGCTTAGTTCTGAAGAAGCGCGCCAAGAGGCAGGCGACAACGCGATGTCCCTTTACCACATCATTAAGCCCGAGATAAATTTCCCCGAAGGAACAGACGAATACGACCCGCGCGTTTACGAAAGCGGCGCCGAGCAGTTCCAAAAGTTTCAGGATAACGGCTGGCTCGTGGAAGACGAAGAGGAAAATTATTACCTCTACGCGCAGACCATGAACGGCCGCACGCAATACGGATTCGTGGTGTGCGCCAATGTGGACGATTACCTTACGGGCGTGATCAAGAAGCACGAACTTACGCGCCGCGACAAGGAAGAAGACCGCATGAAGCACGTGCGCCGCACCAGCGCCAACATC
>JBJEAH010000217.1:0-5867 GCA_051868815.1 Alloprevotella sp. | reverse complement strand
TTCACGGGCCCTTCCCCGGCTAAAAACTCAAGCCATTAACTGAATATCCCTAATTAGATTCCTTCTAAAAATGTCGGTTCTACCCGACATTTTTTTGTTTGTTACGGTTGCAATGCAGAACTTTGCAAGCAGAAAGTGCAAACGGCAGCAGATGTCGTTCATGCAGTCTTTGATAATTTTCCAAATCCCTATCAGTATGCTCCTCAAAAATGTATTCCGCCTGCTGCCTATATATATATTAATATTGTGTGCCGCTTCCTGCCATAAGGAGGAGGCGGAAACGCCGGAACCCATTGCGCCCGCCGCGCCCGCCGCACCGGGACAGCGCACTGTGCTGGTGTATATGGCGGCGCAAAACTCTTTGGGGTATGACGACTTTCATCGCGACGACTCTTTGGAGATAGTAAAAGGTGCGGAAGCCCTGCAAGAGGGGCAGAGCCTTATGCTTTTTATTGACGACAAGGCCGCGCCGCGCCTCTATGCCCTGCGGGCGGGCGAGAAGCAACCGGCACTGGTGAAGCGTTGGGCAGAAGATGCCAATTCCACCGCCGCCGGCACGCTCGCCGCCGTATTGGAACTGATGAAGGCCTATTGTCCTGCCGAGGAATACGGGCTGGTGATGTGGTCGCACGCCGACGGCTGGCTGCCGCCTACGGAGAGCGCGGAGGTCACGCCGCTTTCTTTTGGCATCGACACGGGGAAGAACTCGCCGTCGACGGACAACGGCACGCAGATGGCGGTCGAAACCATCGCGCAGACCATTAAGACCGCCGGTCTCCGCTTCCGATATATATTTTTCGACGCGTGCCTGATGCAGTGTCTCGAGGTGGACTATGCCCTGCGCGAGGTGACGGATTTGGTAATCGCCTCTCCAATGGCCATCCCCGCCGCCGGCGCATATTACACGCATCAGGTGCGCGACGGGCTGTTTAGTTCCGCGCCCGAGGACATTGTAGACATTTATTTGGCAGATGTCACCGACCCTGAACGCGCAAATGATTACGACGATTACGGCATCGTCATCTCCGCCGTGCGCACCGCCGCCCTCGAGCCTTTGGCAGCCGCCCTGCGCTCTGCTTTGCCTGCATCGTTGGCCACCGGGAAACGCAGCGCGGACTTGTCTGCGGCGACTAACTATCACGCTTATGTGCGCAAATATTACTATCGCCCGCACTATTACGATGCTGCCGAGGCACTCACTGCGCTGTTGCCCGACGAGGCGATGCGCGTGCCGGTGCTCGAGACCCTGTCGCAGGCCGTGGTGCGCAAGGCTGCCACGCCGCGCTATTGGATTGGGCCGTCCGACACTACCTATCAGACGGTCGACTTAACGACCTACTCGGGCGTTTCTCTGTTCGTGCCGCAGGACGTTTATACCCGCAACGCCAAGTTCACGCCTTACGGCGACCTGAACACTCTTTTCCAACAAACGGAATGGTACTCTGCGGCGGGCTGGGCGCAGACAGGCTGGTAGGCGCAGCGTTTTGCCGAGCGTTTTTTCTTTAAAATCGCACTTGCTTACTTCAAAAGCGCACTTTTCCGCCTTGGATTAGTGCGCTTTCCGCATGATTTGCGTAAATTTGTCACAATAAAGAACATATATCATATATTCCACATACTATGAAAAACGTTTCCCTGTCCACCAAAAGGGCTTGCGTCGCCTTGGCAGTCGCTTTGCTGCCGGGCGCAGGCGGTGCGCTGTGCGCCGCTGCCGCGACTGATGCACCGGATGCCGTGCAGACCGCACGCGTGGCCGCCGATGCTATCTCCAAAGCCGAACTGGTAAATTCCACTACCGTTAAAATCACCTACGCCGACGGGCATACGCTGCTCGTGGACTTCTACGGCGACAACATCTTCCGCCTCTTCCGCGACGATGCGGGCGGAGCCGTGCGCAATCCGCAGGCGCAGCCGCCTGCCGAAATACTCGTACAGTCGCCCCGCCACGACCTTGGCGCAACCCTCGCGCTCAACCAAAAAGCCACGGACGTGACCATCGCCACGCCCAAGGTGCTGCTCTCGTTCGACAAGCACACGGGACTGATGTGCGTGCGCAAAGCGGGACAAGAAACACCCGTGGTGGAAGAACTCGCACCGGCCGACATCACCGGAGCCAAGACAGAATTGACCTTCGGCGCACGCACCGACGAATATTTCTACGGCGGCGGCGTGCAGAACGGGCGCTTCTCGCACAAGGGGCAGAAGATTGCCATCGAAAACACCAACAACTGGGTCGACGGCGGCGTGGCATCACCCACGCCCTTCTACTGGTCCACGGCGGGCTACGGCCTGATGTGGCACACGTTTAAGCCGGGCACTTACGACTTTGGCCAGACGGAGCCGGGCAAGGTGAAACTGCAGCACGCCGAGGGCTACCTCGATGTGTTCCTTATGGTGAACGACGGCCCCGTGGAACTGCTCAACGACTTCTACCAGCTCACGGGCCATCCCGTGCTGCTGCCTAAGTTCGGCTTCTACGAAGGACACCTCAACGCCTACAACCGCGACTATTGGACGCCTGCCGAAAACGGCTTCATGCTCTACGAGGACGGCAAACGCTACAACGAGAGCCAGAAGGACAACGGCGGCATCAAGGAAAGCCTCAACGGCGAGAAGAACAACTATCAGTTCTCCGCCCGCGCCGCCATCGATCGCTATTTCGCCAACGACATGCCGCTCGGCTGGTTCTTGCCCAACGACGGCTACGGCGCAGGCTACGGACAGACCGCCACGCTCGACGGCAACATCCAGAACCTGAAAGAGTTTGGCGAATACGCCCGCAGCAAGGGCGTGGAAATCGGGCTTTGGACGCAGAGCGACCTGCACCCCAAAGAGGGTATCGAAGCCTTGCTGCAAAGAGACATAGTGAAAGAAGTACGCGATGCCGGCGTGCGTGTGCTCAAGACCGACGTGGCTTGGGTGGGCGCAGGCTATAGCTTCGGCCTGAACGGCGTGGCCGACGTGGGAGAAATCATGCCCAAGTATGGCAGCAACGCCCGCCCGTTTATCATCTCGCTCGACGGCTGGGCCGGCACGCAGCGCTATGCAGGCATTTGGAGCGGCGACCAGACAGGCGGCGACTGGGAATATATCCGCTTCCACATTCCCACGTTTATCGGCTCCGGCCTTTCGGGCCAGCCCAACATCACGTCCGATGTCGACGGCATCTTCGGCGGCAAGAACGTGCCCGTCAATGTGCGCGAGTTCCAATGGAAGACATTCACGCCCATGGAACTCAACATGGACGGCTGGGGCAGCAACCCCAAATATCCCGAAGCCCTCGGCGAGCCTGCCACGAGCATCAACCGCTGGTACCTGAAGATGAAGTCGGAACTGATGCCCTACACTTACAGCATTGCCCGCGAGGCCGTGAACGGCAAGCCGATGATACGCGCCATGTTCCTCGACTACCCCAACTCCTACACGCTCGGCACGCAGACGCGCTACCAGTTCCTCTACGGCCCGAGTTTCCTCGTTGCGCCGATCTACAAGGAGACCCGCGCAGACAAGGAGGGCAACGACGTGCGCCACGGCATCTATCTGCCCGAAGGCAAGTGGGTGGACTATTACAACGGCGACGTCTACGAGGGCGGTTGCATACTTAACGATTACGCCGCGCCGCTGTGGAAACTGCCCGTCTTCGTGAAGAGCGGCAGCATTATCCCCATGACGAAGCCCAATAACAATCCCACGCAGATACCGGCCGACTTCCGCGCTTACGAGATTTACGCCGACGGCGAAACGGCCTTCACCGACTACGACGACGACGGCACGACGCAGGAATACTTGCAGGAGAAATGCTCCCGCACCCTCGTCCAGACTAAGGCTGATGCCGGCGTGCTTACCGTGGACATCGCCCCGGCCATCGGCGAGTTCGCCGGTATGGTGAAGAACAAGACCACGGAACTGCGCATCAACGTCACCGCCCGCCCCAAGAGCGTCACGGCCAAGGTGGGCGGCAAGAAGGTGAAGATTGCTGTTGCCAAGACGCGCGAGGCATACGAGCAGGGCACCAACGTATGCTACTACGACCCCGCTCCCGAACTCAACCGCTTCGCTACGCCGGGCAGCGACTTTGCCAAGGTGTCGATTAAGAAGAACCCGCAGTTGCTCGTGAAGATTGCGCCCTGCGACGTCACCGCCGCGCAAATCACCGCCACCGTCAAGGGCTTCGTGTTCGCGCCTGCCGACCCCCTGCGCACCAAGACGGGCACGCTCGCCGCGCCCAAGGTGCAGTTTGCCGACGCCGACGTGAAAACCTACGAGGTTGCCCCGTCGTGGCAAAACGCCGACAATGCAGATTTCTACGAAATAGAGTTCCAGGGAATGCGCTATACGGGCATTCGCTCCGGTTCGCTCGTCTTTGAAGACCTGCGCCCCGAAACGGCCTACGAGTTCAAGGTGCGTGCCGTGAATAAGGACGGCGCATCCGTCTGGACCACGGCGAGCGTCACCACGAAGAGCGATCCTTACGAATTTGCCGTCAAGGAAATCAGCGGCCAGGTATCTACGCCCGACCAAGGAGGCAGCGGAGTGGACAAACTCTTCGACTTCGACCCGCGCTCCACATGGCACACGGCTTGGGACAAGCCCAACGCTACGCCCTTCGACCTCACGCTCGACCTCCGCACCGTCAGCACGCTCGAACGCCTCGACTACACGCCGCGCGAAGACACGGGCAACGGCACGCTGCTTAAAGGCTCGTATGCCGTGAGCACCGACCGCCTCACGTGGAGCGAGCCGACCGAATTTACTTGGTCGCGCGACAATAAGATAAAGACCATCGACTTCGGCGGCAAGACGCAGGCACGCTACATCCGCTTCCACATCACGGAGGCTGTGGGCGGCTTCGGCTCGGGACAAGAGATGCACGTGTTCAAGGTGCCCGGCACTGAGAGCGTTTTGCAGGGCGACATCAACCGCGACAAGCGCATCGACGACAACGACCTCACGTCGTTCATGAACTACACGGGCCTGCGCACCGTGGACAGCGACTTTGAATATGTCAGCGCGGGCGACGTGAACAAGAACGGCCTCATCGATGCCTACGACATCTCGATTGTCACCACGCAACTCGACGGCGGCGTGCGCACCTCGGCAACCGACCAGGCAGAAGGCACTATTACCATAACGCCCGGCAAGACCAACTACAAGGCAGGCGACGAACTGCGTCTCACCGTGAGCGGCAAGGACCTCAAATGCGTCAATGCCCTCAGCTTCGCCCTGCCTTACAGCACCGATGAACTGGAATATCAGGGCGTGGAACTGCTGAATATGAAGGAGATGGTAAATCTCACTTACGACCGCCTGCATTCCAACGGCCAGAAGGAACTCTTCCCCACCTTCGTCAATCGCGGCAACAACTTCCTGCTTGAAGACGGCGACCTCTTCGTCATTAAGTTCAAGGCTAAGAAGGCCGGCAAATACAGCCTCAAAGCCATCGACGGCATGCTCGTTGACCGCAGCCTCGGCATCAAGCAGTTCTAAGACAATATTAATATTATATGAAATTAAGAGGGATGCACCGCGCGGTGCATCCCTCTTAGTTTGTATTGGCTTGTAAATGCTTGTTTCATAGTCGTAAAGGTGAGAATGGATGCTTTTTGAATGCCTTATTTTACAAGTTTTCTGCATGTCAGAATGCCTTATTTTACAAATTTCGGCGTATCTGATTGCCTTATTTTGCAAATTTCGAGTTTTCTGAATGCCTTATTTTACAAGTTTCGGCGTGTTGCTCGCTATTTCTCTGCCTGCTTTTCGTGCAAGGCGGGCGCAGCTTTGAGCGCTTGGGCGTTGTGAACCATGCAAAACCGCTGATGAAACAGGAAACTTCAACTATCTGCTAAGATAGACCGATATTTTTTAGA
>JBJEAH010000216.1:0-5948 GCA_051868815.1 Alloprevotella sp. | reverse complement strand
GGGGCAATCGTATTCTATCATCTTCCCACAGGGGCAAGCCCCTGTGCTTAGTTATAAAGCCCTTTCAGGGCTACATGCACATTTTGACACAGCCCCTACTCTTGAGTCCCTACTTTAAGATTTTCTTGCCGTCGCGGGTGATGTAGATGCCGCGGGGCAGGGTGGTGGCGGAGGCATGGCGGCGGCCCGTGAGGTCGTAGGCGGGAGCGGCAGGGCGGTGCGCCTCTTCGGCGGCGGGAAGGGTGGAGATGCCGCTTGGGGTGGTGTTGTATGTGGCAGTGAGTTCGGCGGCGTGGTCCAGTCCGTCGGCGGTTTCCAAGTCTGCGAGCGAAACGCTCAGGCCGGGTTGGGCGGCGAGGTCGGCGGGAATGGTGAAGGTGAGGGCGCAAGCACCGTCGAAGTTGTCATCGGGCGTGGCGGTGTAGTCCGTGAGGAGCGCGGTGTGCGTGCCCTCGCTGTCGGAGTAGGAGAGGAGTATGCCCGAGAAGGTGAGGGCGGCGTAGTCGGTCACCCAAAGTTCTACTTCTGTTGCTCCGTTGAGCGATGCGCCGGAGGCGGGCGTGAATTCTGCGGCGAGGGAGAGCTTCACTTCGCGGTAGGGCATGGAATAGGCGAACGAGCCGAGGCTGCCGATGGCATCGGTGTAGGCATATTGCCCGGAGGCATCGCGCACGCCCATGATTTTGAGCGACATCGTGCCGTAGTCCTTGCCGGAGGTCACCATGTCGATGGGGCGGCGCAAGTGGTCGCGCAGGTCTACCATGATTTCATTCTCGGCAGAGAGCGTGTAGTGGAGCGTTTCGCGATAGATTTCGCCGTCGCCCGCATCGGGGTCGCCATACGACAGTTCGCAGGTGGTTTCGGCCTCGCGCTGCGGCGTGTCGATGGGTTGGAGTGCGCCGGAGAAACGGAGCTTGATGATGCCGCTTTCGTCGGCCTTGCGCCAGTAGGAGAGGAACGATGCGCCCTCGATGCCCTCGGTGGCGGTGAGCGTGATGGGGCGCGTGCCGGCAACGTAGTTCACCTCGACCGTGCCGTCCGTGCCGTAGAGGTTGGCCTCGTCGGCTGCGGCATGTACGCCGGTGAGGCGGAAGGTGAAGCCGTCGCCCTCGCGGAGCGTGCCTTTGTCGTAGAAGGTCATGAGGGCATCGCGGATTTCGGCGGTGGCGTAGGTTTCGAGCACGTTGGCGGCAACGGCTTTTTCTTCGCTGCCGACGATGATGCTTGCGCCGCTCACGGCTATGGGACGGTTGAAGGCGAGCGTCACGCCGCTATGCTGACCGGCGTTGAACGCGGTGCCTGCCTCGGGCGTGGCGGAGATGAGCTGCAACGTGGCGGTGGAGGCGTAGTTGAAGGAGAACGTGCCGGGGTTGAGCACGAAGGCGGAGAAATAATAGGTGGTGCCGGCGGTGACGGTGAAGTCGTAGTTTGCCCCGTTCTGGTAATAGTAGTTTACCTCTATGGGTTCGTTGAAGTCGGCATCGGAGAAGGGGCGAGGAATGTCGGAGGAAGTGCAGTGCGCGGTAATCGTGCCGCTCTCTGTGGCGGTGAACCAGCCTTGGTAGTAGCCTATTTCGGTCATTTGGTAGGCGGTGCCGGGCGTGAGTTCGCCCCAGTCGATGGTGGCTGCTTTGAGGGAGCAGTGGAATGCGAGGAACGTGAGGAGGAGGGTAAAGATTTTGTTCATGAAATATTGTTTTAGAAGATAATGACAGGACGGGAGTAGGGGCGTTTTGCAAAACGCCCGGTATATGATTGCCTCATTGGTTTATACCTTGCAACGCACATGGCGGGCGTTCTGCAGAACGCCCCTACTCGTGAGACCTTAAATTTATTATTCCACAATCATCTTTTCGGCGGTCACGCCATTCTCTGCGGCGATGCGCACGAGGGCGATGCCCCGGTAGCCGGCGGTGGAGATGCGGAACTGACCCGTGCCGGAGGCGCGGCCGATGAGGCGGCCGTCGGGGGAGTAGACGCTGACGGCGGCGGGGGCGGCAGTGGTGACGAGCACACCGCCCTTGACGGGCACGGCACGCGGAGCGGCGGCGTTGCCGTTGCCGGCGGCGATGCTGTGAATGCCTGTGGACTCGCCCATGTGTGCCGAAACGGCATTGATGAGGCTGCCGGTATCGGCATCGAAGAGCATCACGATGGCTTTAAGATTCTGCACGTCGCCCACGGTGCCGGGCAGGGCGGTGGAAATCGTGGCGGTGTAAGGCGTGCCGCCCTCAATGGCGGTGGGCAACAGGCCGGCAGTGCCGATGTAGGAGTTGCCGACAACGGCGCGCACCACGTCCTCATGGTAGTACGGATAGACGGTGGCCTTGGCGTAGATGCCGCCTGCACCCCACTGGCCGAGGTCGGGGTCGGTCTCCGTCTGCACCAGGTTTTGCTGGTAGCCTTTCACATTGTCCTCTACCAAAACGAGCAGGAGGCTGAGGTTGCGGCGGGATGCGTCGAGGGCGTAGCGCACGGTGCAGGGCACAACGACTGTCTGACCGTCCTCGCTAAGGGCGGGGCTGATGTTCACCTCAGCCTCGGCCGGCAGGGCAAGTTCCGACTGCACGAGGTCGAGCCAAAGCGGCGTGTCGGGGCTGGAGAACATATAGTCGTGGTTGTTGGAAACCATTGGGGCGGAAATCGTGCCGCTGCGCTGCACGATGCCGCGCGGGGCGGCTGAGAGGCCGAGATAGGCCGTGTAGCCGCGGAATGCCTCGCCGAGCGCATCGCCGTCGTAGGAGTGGATGCTGACGGGGATAAAGAGGTTGCCGTAGATGCTGCGTATCTTTTCAATGGCAAGGATGCCGAGCGGGCAGTTGGCGCAGTTCTGTCCCGTGAGTTCTTCGAGCACCACGCGCTTGACGGGCGTGAAGGAGAGGTTTTTCACCGACTTGCGCACCGAGCCGGCAGCCTCGCCGAGACGAATGTCTATCGTGTAGAAATTCTCCTTGCCGGCCGTGAGCGGCAGTTCTTCGGGGAAGGCGAATGTCTGCGAGTCGCCGTTGCCGAGCGTGGCATCGGGCATCTCGACGGTGCTGACAGCGCTGCCGGAGGCATCGCGGAGCGTGAGGCTGAGACCCGTGTAGGAAGTTATGGCGTCGAACACCGAAACGCGCCCCTTGATGGCGATGCTCTCGCGGGCGGTGACGGTCTCGTCGCTGTCGATGGTCACGACGAAGGAGATGTTGTGCTCGACGGTCACATTGTCTACAAAGACTGCGCTTTGGCCTTCGTTGTTATTTACAAAGCAAATGTAGACGCACTTGCCGGCGTAGTCTTGGAGGCTCACGGCGTTGTCGGTCCATTCGCCCGAGAGAGTCTCGGCGGTTGCGCCGGGGCTTTGGCGTTTCTCATAGACCACGGTGCCCTCGGTGCGCATACGCTCGATGAGCGAGGCAGAGAGCGTGGGGTATTCGTCCTCGCAGGGCCACACGATGACTTTCAGCACGTCGTTGGCGGCGGCGAGATAGCTTTGCGACTGGAATTTCAAGACGCACAGATTGTCGGGGATATAGATTTGCTTGCTCACCATCCAGTCGTCGCTCGCGCCGGCGGTGGTGTACATGGAGTGGGAACCGGCGGCGAGGTCGCTGCTCTCTTCGTCGTCGCGCACAAGACTCCACGGATAGTTGTCGGCATCGGCGAAGCCTATGGCCTTCATGGCGGAGGTGGGGGTGAGGTGGTCGCCTTCCCAGAGCATGAAACTGACGAAACCGTTAGAGAAGTCTTCGTTGAGGAGCGTGCGGTCGTCGAGCGAAATTTCGCGTTCGTAAAGTCCGTCGAAGTGGAGCGTGATGCTGTCGGAGGGGTTGTTGCCCGTCACGTCGGTCACGGCTCCCTGCGGAATGCCGATGCGGTAGCGCACGCCCTTGTAGAACTGCAGAGGAGCGGTGGGGTAGAGGAGCACTTGGTTGTCCTTGGCGGCGAGATAGAGCTGCTGGTAAGCCTCTGCCTCGCCCTCGCGATATACTTTGGCGGTCTTGCCCTCGGCGGTGAGCACCTGTGTGTCGAAGGTGAGAATGAGGGGATTGGTCTCGGTGTCGATGCGCAGCACGGAAGAGCCGTCCTGCGGCGTGCTGGCCGTGAGGGTCACGGGCGTGTCGGCGCGGCCGATAAAGGGAATGTCGATGTCGTCGTTGGTGCGCTCTGTGTCGCCGGCGATGCAAATCGTGCCGGCGGGAATGTGGAGCGTGTAGGTCTTGCCTGCCTCGAAATTGCCCTTGCGGAACTGTATCGTGACGCTCTTGGAGGGGCTGTCGGCCTTAAACGACACAGAGGTGTAGACCATGTTGCCCGCCTCGTCGCGCAGTTCCACGGCACTCGCCGCGCCGAGGACGGCGACGTTGCGGTCGAAGGTGACGGTGATTTTCTGCAACTTGGCAATGCTCACGCCGCCCACGGGTTCTGAGCTCCAGGCGTGGAGCAGGTTGATGCCCTCGGCTGCGGTGGAGATGCTTTCGGGCAGCGTCACGATGTACGACTCGCCCGCGCCGGCAAAGACACAGACGCGGCGGCCGTCGTCGGAGATGCCGATAGGCGTGCCGGTATTGACGTAAGTGGTATTTTTGAAGAAATCAAAATCGTATTTCTGAGCGAGGATTTGCGAAAAGCTCACCCAATAGTTGTCTTTCTTGGCCGTCCATTCGCGGTAGGGGTTGCCGAAGGGCGTTGCGCCGAGCAGCTGTCCCTCGTCGGTGGCGCACCATGCGCCGATGCCGTTGTCCTCGTCGGTGTCGAAGAGTGTGAAGTTGTCGTTCTCTAAGTCGTAAACAAAGGGTGCCTCGTATTCAGAGGGGAACTCGCTGCCAGCCTGCTCCTTCACGAGGTGCGCCGCGCCGCTCACGTAGCGGCCGTTGTTGGTCATGCGCACGATAGAGAGGTAGAAGAGCCCCGGAGCGTGGGGCGACCAGCGGCCAGTGGCGGTCTCGGTGAAGCCGATGATTTTGTAGGCAGATTGTTCGCGGTCGTACACGTAGTAGCAGCAGCCGCCGAGGTCGGAGTCGGTGGGCAGGTAACTGAACGACTTGCAGCCCAGCACGTAGCGGCCGCTGGCGGAGATTGCCGTGAAGCGGCTCTGGCCTTGGTCGAGGTGCGCCGCGTCCTTCGCGGGCAGTCCGGGCGTGGGGAGTATGGCGTTGGTAGCCAAATCCCACATCACTTCCTTTTCAAGCAGAATGTTGCTGCTGGTGGTGGCCACACCCACGGCAAACTTTCCGTCGGGGGTAATGGCATTCACTACGCCGCCGTCGTAACCATCGGGGACGGGCAACTGCGTCCATGCGCCCGAGGTCTCGCCCGTGCGCCGCCACACGGCAGGCAGACCGCCGAAACGGCCTACCACGACGTTGCCGTCGTTTGTCACATCGTTGGCACCGCAGTTAAGGCTTTCGCCCTCTTCGTAGCCTTCGGACAGCAGCAGCTCCGTGCCGCTATCCACGCCCAAGAGGCGCGGGCCTTCGGAAATCAGTGTGTTGGAGGAATTGGTGGCAGAAGCCACGGCCCAAAGTCCGTTGTCGGACATGCCGGTGAGTATGCCGTTGTCGTCGAAGGCATAGCTATGCACCACGGGCTTGCCCGTTTGCGCCGTTGCCTGTATCGCCGCCGCGAACATCAGGCACAGCCATAATTTAAGAAAACGTGTCATGGTGTAGAATGTATTTTGGTTGAAATATATTCATTGCGAGTAGGGGCGTTCTGCAGAACGCCCGGAAAATGTCGTGCTAACGAGCGCTGAGCAGAACTCGTTCTGGCTATGCCGAGTGCAGCCGACATTATGCAAATGATTGCCTATTGCAGTTTGACCATGCGGCGCACACGGCGGGCGTTTTGCAAAGATAGTGCAAGGCGAGCGCAATCAAGTTTGCTTGAATTGCCGAGCCGCAGCCTATCTTATTTAGTAATCGTTAAAAAATAACTTGGTACAATTCTCGCTCTTCAAAAAGCGG
>JBJEAH010000215.1:0-5965 GCA_051868815.1 Alloprevotella sp. | reverse complement strand
ACCGATGAGACTTACGATTTATACCGAAAAGAAATCCAAAAGCTGACAAAACGTCCCCCCCCCAATTATAATCATGTTTACGGTGGGAATTAATGACAGCAATAATTCTATGAGGTGGTACTTCTGACTTTGTTGATAAAAGCCACGGGGCTGTGTCTATCGGACACAGCCCCGTGGCTTTTAAGAGGTATACCCTCAGGCGGGCATTTATTTCACAAGCACCTTGAGCGATTGGCTGCCGCTCTTCACGACGTAAACGCCGGGCGTTACGGGCAGTTCGCTGCGCGTGGCAGAGGTGCGTGCCAGCTGCGTGCCGCCGGCGTTGTACACGCTGACAGGCTTGCCGGAGGGGTTGAGCACGAAGAGCTTGCCGCCCTTGGCGTAGGCATCGAAGGCCTTGGTCTTGGCTGTGGCTTTGCTGATGCCGTCGGCACTGTACTCGGTGAAGTTGATGTCGTAGAGGTAGAGATATTCGGAATAAGCGGGCGAGTAGGCGTAGAAGCCGTAGAAGTATGTACCGCTATTCGTAATCGTGACGGGCAGGGTGTAAGTGGCGATGCGGTTCTCCTCGTCTACTGTTGGCACTTCAGGGAGGTCGAGCAGCTCGTAGTCAAACTCTTCGGGATCCTTGCCGTGGCCGAACATCACTTTCAATGCTTCGGGGAAGTTCTCGTTTGAAGAGAAGGTGCTGAACGTGAGCGCGTAGTCTTTCTTGGCTTCGAGGCTGAGGCCCGGCGAGATGAACCAGTCGTCGGCGTCCAGCTGGTAGTTGTAGGGATAGACCGCCGCGCCGGAACTGCTGTCGTGCGACCACGTGTAGCCATCGTGGTTCTCATCGAGAATGGTGTAGTAGTTGAACATAGCGTCGGCCGTGGTGAAGATGCCGCCGTAAGGGGGCGTGAGCGGTGCGCCCACTACTACCGTGTTGCTGCGGTTGCCTTTGATTTCAAGGCCGTCGGAGCAGGAGTACACGGCATAGTAGTAGTAAGAGTAGTCAGCGCCGTGGCTCTCGGTGAAAGTGCGCTCGGTGAGGCCCGTTGCCACTTTCACCTTGTCGGGATAGCGCACCACGTTGTACGTCACCTTAGAGGCATCGTATGCCTTGCCGTTGATGCCGAGTTCGGGCGCGTCCCACGTTACGGTCGTGGTGAGGTCGCCGTTGTCGGTGAGCTTGATGTTGGCAGGCGCATCGGGCATGTCGTAACCCACGAGGAAGGTGCGCTCTATGGCCACGCTGGTGCCGGCGGCGTTGGAGGCGGTGAGCGTCACGGTGTGCAGACCGTTGAACGACTCGATGTGGCGGCTCACCGTTTCGCCGGGCTGCGCCGTGCCGGTGAGTTCCATCACTTCTTCCTCAACCACGGAGTAGTTCAGAGTGCCGGCGAGCGGCGAACCGTCGTAGCACGTGATGGGCATTTTGAAGGAAATAGTGCCCGTAACGAGGCCTTCGCCGTCGGAAACGTAGTTGAAGTCGGAGGGAGAGGCGGGCACGTTCATCGCAGGTTCTTCGAAGTATGCGCCCGAAATGGCCATGATGTTCGTGGCCCAGGTGCGCAGCGTGGCGGTGCAGCTCACGGGGTCGAGTTCAAAGACGGGTGCGTACTGCGAACCGAGCGCCATGCTCGAGCTGCAAAGCATCCAGTAGAGTTTGCCCGTGGCGTTGTCGAAGAAGAGCGACTGGCGGTATTTCATATTCACAATAATGTCGTCAGGCATCATGTTGCGTGCCTGTATTTCGCCCATTTCCACGATTTCGCCCGTTTCCTTGTTGATGCGGCCAATGTAGTTGTATTGGTCGCCCGTCTTGTAGTCTTCCACCATGTAGACGCATACGAGCACGCCCTTGCTGTCACAGCCGATGGCGAGGTAACGCTTGTTGGGGTCAAGGCTCGTGCCGAGGCGCTGCATGGAACCCGTTGCGGGATCTACTACGGCGAGCCAATCGTTGGTGTAGTCGCGGCCGATGGCGTAGATTTTCTCCGTGACGGGGTCGTAGGCGAGGGCGCGGGTGGTGCATTCGGCGTTGGAGGGCAGCTGATGCTCACTGATTGTGGAGAGCGTCTTGGCATCCATCACGCGCCAAACGGGCACTTGCGTCTGAATATCGACGCGATAGTCGTAGGCGTTGGTGTAGAGCTTGCCGTCCCAGTATACCACGCCGCCGGCAAAGAGCATTTCGTAGTCGGGCGAGGTGAGGTTGGGCTGGTATTGCTTGGCGGGGTCCATCTTGAAGATGCCGTTGGGGCAGTTGGTGTATTCGTCAATCAGGCCCTGCGTGACGACGCAGTAGAGGTTTACACCCTCCGAGCCGAGACGTTCGTGATAAGGCGTGGTGAAGGTGAGGTCGGCGTTGATGCTGTCTTTCAAAACCTCCTCTGCGGGTTCGGTGTAGGTAATTTCTTCCTCTTCCGTGCCAGTAGCCGTGGCTTCGACGTAATAAAGTTCCACGTTGCGCACGAAGAGCTGGTTTTTCACCATCGTGGCGTGGAAAGCGAAATAAGCTTCGCCGTCTTCGTTGGGCACGAACTGTGAGGTCTCGTAGTCGCCCCAGCCGTTCTGCTCAACGCCCGTGTGCGTGAATACCACCTGTGTCTGCGCCTCTACCGTGGCGGCATTGCCCACCGTTACTTCCATGTTGGCAGGGAAGCCTACACTGGTCTTTATTTGGTATTTCAGGATATAGCGCTTGCCTTTCTCCACATTGGTGACGGGCGTGACGAGCCAGTCGTCGGCAGTGGCGGCGTAGGGAATGTAGGCCGAGCCGTAGTCGTATGTCCACACTGCGCCCTTGTTGTCGTTGTTGATAACCGTCCAATTTGCGAAATCAGCCTTGGTGCTCAAAGAGAACGCTTTGAGTTTCACAGGGTCGCCGAGCACGTCCTCGAGGTTGAGCGTCTTGTCGGCGCGGGCGGAGATTTGCGTGTCGTTGCGGAAGGCGATGCCGAAGCGCGTCTGCCCGCTTGCGGCGGCAGGCGTGATTTCGTAGGAAGCCTCTACGCCCGGGGTGATGTCTTCGATGGTAGTGAGCTGCTGCTCGTCCTGATATACGTTAGCCGTGAGTTTGCCTTGCAGGAGTGCGCCCTCGGTGTCGCGGTTCGGGGCAATCCATTTGAGTTTCACCTTGCCCGTTTCGCCATTGTGGGAGGCGGTGAAGGCGGAGGCGATTTGCGGGCACTGCTTGTTGGTGAGCGTCACCTTGACCGCCTTAATGGAAATCAGGCCATTGCCCGCAGTAGAGGTGAGTTTGAAGCCGAGATAGAACGTGCCCGACATCGGCGCTACGAAGTGGCATTTGCGCGTCACAGTGCCGGCGTGCACGTTGATGGTCTCTTCGGCGGTGAGCTTCGTGAGGTTGTCCAGCGTGGGGGTAGTGGAGAGATAGAGTTGGAGCTGGTCGGCACCGAATGCGCCACGCTGCGCCACGGTGTACTCGATGACGTAGTCGCTGCTGTTTTTGAGCGTAAACTCGGGTGTGAAAGCCCAGTCCTCGGCGGGCGTAGTTGTGGCAAGTCCGTTGTAAACCATACCCTTGAGGTTTTCCTGCGTGCCCCAAGTGTTGCCGTCGCCGTTGCCGTCGATAATGGTCCAGCCGGCATCGGTCGTGCCTTCGCGGAAGTCCTCCCAAAGCACGTCCTTAGACGTCTGCGCACAGACCGGCAGCATCAGCAGCCAGCCTAAGACGAAAAGCGTAAAGTTTCTCATGTTGGTTGTTGTAGTTGATAAATATTTGTGTTGTATTGAACTGACAAAAAGTTATAGCATGGCTTGAACTTGTTTGTTCAAAATGTTTTTGACAAATGCATTGATAGATAAGCCGGCGGTTTGTGCCAGGCGCGCTATTTGGTAGTGCGTTTCAGGAGAAATGCGGATATTGATAGAACCGTTATAACTCTTGCGTGGCTTTATATTGTGTTTCTCACAATGAGCAAGGTAGTCATCGATAGCACCCATGAAATCTTCTTTCAGTTCTGCCACCGTGTTGCCTTCGTAGGTAATCATTGTATCTTTGGGCAAATCCAAGACCTCTCCGTAGAGGCAGTTATCTTCGTCACTGACTTCTACGCTTCCGATATATCCTTTGTATTTCAATCTATTCATAATGATTCGTTTTTAATAAGGAAACTCAATGCTTGTTTTATGACATAGGTTTTCACGATATTCCCAGGGTGAGGTTTGTGGGCAGTATACGAAATTTCCCCTTTAAAAATATAGTGCGGGAACCGCTGGTCTTGCCTTTATTATCTATCTCGTAGCCTAAAATCGAGAAGAGTCTCACAAACTCATCCCATGTAAAATCTTTTGGATTGCTTTTAAAGCGTGCGATTAACTTTTCTTTTGTCCCCATAAATGGGTTAATCTTTTATGTTCGTGCCGCAAATGTACTGATTTTCTTTCAAATTTCCACGTTTCTTATAAGAAAGGCGGCATTTTGTACCCGTAAAAAAGCCATATTAAAAATAAATAAGCTCCACACGGTGGTGCGGAGCTTATTTATGGGCATAAGAAACGCCTTAGAAGGAGGGTGCTGTTACTACACCTTGATTTCAACTTCTACGCCGCAGGGCAATTCGAGTTTCATCAGGGCATCAACGGTCTTGGACGTTGAGCTGTAAATGTCGATGAGGCGCTTGTAGGTTGAGATTTCAAACTGTTCGCGGCTCTTCTTGTTTACGAACGTACTGCGGTTAACGGTGATGATGCGCTTGCGGGTGGGGAGGGGGATAGGACCGCTCACGATGGCACCCGTAGCCTTCACGTTTTTCACGATCTTCTCAGCCGACTTTTCGACGAGCGTGTGATCGTAGCTTTTCAGCTTGATGCGAATTTTTTGACTCATTGTATTGTTTGTTGTTATTATTTGGTTTGTGGGTAGCAGGCTAAGAGTCATTCGTTAGCCTGCCCCCTTTCAAACTATTATTATTTAATCAGATCTACGCGACCCTTGACTTCCTCGAGCACAGCCTTGGCGATGCTGCTGGAAACGGGAGCGTGGTGGTCGTACTGCATGGAGCTGGTGGCACGACCGGAGGTGATGGTACGCAGAGCGGTTACGTAACCGAACATTTCAGCGAGGGGCACCGTAGCCTTCACGATGCGTGCGCCGCTACGGCTGCTTTCCATACCTTCTACCTGACCGCGACGCTTGTTCAAGTCGCCAATCACGTCACCCATGTTTTCTTCGGGCGTTACAACTTCGAGCTTCATCATCGGCTCCATGAGCACGGGACCTGCCTGTGCGCAAGCGTTCTTGTAAGCCTGGAGGGCTGCGATTTCAAACGAGAGCTGGTCAGAGTCAACGGGGTGGAACGAACCGTCGAGGAGTTCTACCTTGAGGCTGTCAAGAGGATAGCCACCGAGCACGCCGCTCTTCATGGCGTTCTCAAAGCCCTTCTGAACAGAGGGGATGAATTCCTTAGGAATGTTACCGCCAGTCACCTTGTTCACGAATTGCAGGCCGCCTTCCTTGAAGTCTTCGTCTACGGGACCTACGTTCACGATGATATCGGCAAACTTACCGCGACCACCCGACTGCTTCTTGTAAACCTCGCGGAGGTTGACAGTCTTCGTGATGGCTTCCTTGTAGTTAACCTGAGGCTTGCCTTGGTTACATTCAACCTTGAACTCGCGCTTCAGACGGTCGATAATAATATCGAGGTGCAACTCACCCATACCCGAGATAACGGTCTGACCGCTCTGCTCGTCGGTACGAACGGTGAAGGTGGGGTCTTCTTCGGCGAGCTTGGCAAGGCCGTTGGAGAGCTTGTCGAGGTCTTTCTGCGTCTTGGGCTCAACGGCGATACCGATAACGGGATCGGGGAAGTCCATAGATTCGAGGATGATGGGTGCATCTTCGTCGGCGAGCGTATCACCGGTGCGGATGTCCTTGAAACCTACGCCTGCACCTATGTCGCCTGCGCCGATAACATCAACGGGGTTCTGGTGGTTGGAGTGCATCTGGAAGAGG
>JBJEAH010000214.1:0-6017 GCA_051868815.1 Alloprevotella sp. | reverse complement strand
GAAGCAGGCAAGAAGGTGCTCGACGGCAAATGCCTCGTTAAGTAACGCCTGATGAAAATCATAGACCTTATCTCGGGCACGCAGGGCACGGCGTTCTCATTCGAAATCCTGCCGCCCCTCAAAGGCACGGGCATGGGCAGCCTGCTCAACACCGTGCGCCGCCTGCGCGAATACGACCCGAAATACATCAACATCACGACCCACCGCTCGGAATACGTCTATACTGAAACCGACAACGGACGCTTCGTGCAGCGAACCCGCATACGCCGCCGCCCCGGTACTATTGCCGTGGCGGCTGCCGTGCAGAACGAGACGCATATCCCCGTTGTGCCGCACGTGCTATGCTCGGGTTTTACGCGCGAGGATATAGAATACATGCTCCTCGACCTGCAGTTCCTCGGCATTGAAAACGTCTTGCTGCTGCGCGGCGACAAGGCAAAAGAAGATGCCCGCTTTATCCCCACGCCTGGCGGCTACGCCCACACCACGGAGCTGCAGGAACAGGTGAACCGCTTCAACGAAGGCTACTTCGTCGACGGCACGCCGATAAAAGTGCCCGGCCAGCCGTTCAGCTACGGCGTGGCGTGCTATCCCGAAAAGCACGAAGAGGCACTCAATCCCGAGACCGACTTCGAGTGGTTCAAGAAAAAAGTGGCTCTAGGCGCGGAATATGCCGTGACCCAGCTTTTCTACGACAACGCCGCCTATTTCCGTTTTGTGGAAAAGGCGCGGAAGGCTGGTATCACCGTGCCCATTATTCCCGGCATCAAGCCGCTGGCGAAACTTTCGCAGCTTTCGGTTGTGCCCAAGACGTTCCATTGCGACATTCCCGAAGCACTGGCACGCGAAGCCCTCAAATGCCGCACCGATGAGGAACTCAAGCAAGTCGGCATAGAGTGGGGCGAGCAGCAATGCCGCGAACTCATCGCCAAAGGCGTGCCCGGCATACATTTCTACACCGTTTCGGCCGTCGATAGCATTTGCGAAATCGCCCGGCGCGTATTTTAATCCTATTTCTACCATGCACTTTTCTTCCGTTATCGGTCAGGACACCATAAAGCAGCAGCTCAAAAGCCTGCTGCAAAGCGGCAAGATGCCTCACGCCCTGCTCTTTGCCGGTCCGGAGGGTTGCGGCAAACTGCCCATGGCTTTGGCGTTTGCCTCCGCCCTGCTTTGCGAGGAGCGCACCGCCGACGGAGAGCCTTGCGGGCATTGCAAGGCGTGCAAGATGCTGGCTAATTGGGCGCACCCGGATTTGCATTTCGCCTTCCCCGTGTTTAAGCCCACGGGGCAAAAGCAACCGCCCGTCAGCGACCAGTTCCTGCCAGAATGGCGTGAGCAGTTGCAAGCCAATACCTACTTTACCCTGCGCGATTGGCAGAAGCACATGGGCGTGGAAAACCAGCAGACCATCATCACCGCCGCCGAAGCCGACAACATCGTGCGCAAACTCAGCATTGTGACCAGTCAGGGCGGCTACCGCGTGGTAATCATTTGGCTGCCCGAACTGATGAACCTCGACTCTGCCAATAAGACGCTCAAAATCCTTGAAGAACCGCCCGCAAAGACCGTGTTTCTCTTGGTGAGCAACAGCCCTGAGAAACTCCTGTCTACGATTGTGAGCCGCACGCAGCGCATCTCGTTCAGCGCACTTGCAGAAAGCGAAGTGGCAGAAGCCTTGATGGCGACGCGCGGTTTGCAGGAAGAAGACGCCAAAGCCATTGCCCACAGTTGCGCGGGCAACTATATGAACGCCCTCGCGCAGGTGACCAACAGCGTGGACGAGGCACTTTATTTTGACATGTTTGTCATTCTGATGCGCCAAAGCTATGCGCGAAACATCAAGGAACTCAGCGCGTGGTCGGAGCAGGTGGCGAAATGGGGCCGCGAACAGCAAAAGAGTTTCCTTGCCTATTGCCAGCGGCTGGTGCGGGAAAATTTCGTTTACAACTTTGGCTTGCCCGAGTTGAACTATATGAGCGCCACCGAATCAGAGTTTGCCGTGCGCTTCGCCCGTTTCATCAACGAGCGCAACGTGATAGGCATCACCGAAGAACTGGCGAAGGCGCAGCGCGACATAGAGCAGAATGTCAATCCCAAAATGGTGTTCTACGAATTTGCCTTGAAAAACATCGTGCTGCTTGTGAAGTAGTAAACAAGTGTACGGGTAAACAAGTAAACAAGACAAGTTACCTATACAAACCTTTGGCGCGACTTTCATGTCTCGTCTACTCGTTTACTTGTCTACTCGTCTACTAAATATAATAATATATATGTCTGAAAATCCAATAGAAAATACACAGGAGCAGCAGCCGGAGGAAAACCTCGCCACGCTGCGCCCCGACAACACGCTTTGGGGCGGACGCTGCCTGCAAGGCATTTGCGCCAAAGGCTGCGGGCGGTCGAATTGCCAGCTCAACACGTTCGACTATCTCGCCGACGTGCCCGGCAACGCCGAGACAACCGACCTCGTGGAGGTGCAGTTTAAGAACACCCGCAAGGGCTATTACCGCAACGACAACCATCTGCCGCTCGTCAAGGGCGACATCGTGGCGGTCGAGGCTTCTCCCGGCCACGACATCGGCACCGTGACCCTCACGGGGCAGCTCGTGCCGCTGCAGATGAAGAAAATATACATGAAGCCCGGCACCGAAATCAAGCGCATCTATCGCAAGGCGCGGCCCGTGGATATGGAGAAATACCATGAAGCAAAGGCGCGCGAGCACGACACGATGATCCGCTCCCGCCAAATAGCCAACGAGCTGAAACTCGAAATGAAAATCGGCGATGTGGAGTATCAGGGCGACGGCAACAAGGCGATTTTCTATTATATCGCCGACGGGCGCGTGGACTTCCGTCAGCTCATCAAGGTGCTTGCCGATACTTTCCACGTGCGCATTGAGATGAAGCAGATCGGGGCGCGTCAGGAAGCCGGGCGCATAGGAGGCACGGGGCCTTGCGGCAGAGAACTTTGCTGCGCCACGTGGATGAAAAACTTTAAGTCGGTCTCCACCGCCGCCGCGCGTTTCCAGGACATCACGCCCAACCCGCAGAAGCTAGCGGGGCAGTGCGCCAAGCTCAAGTGCTGCCTCAACTACGAGGTGGACACCTACGTAGAAGCCTCGCGCAAGTTGCCCGAGCGCAACGTCCCGCTCGAAACGGCCGACGGCACGTATTATTTCTTCAAGGCCGACATCTTGGCAGGGCTTGTGACGTATAGCACCGACAAGCGTCTCGCCGTCAATCTCGAAACCATCACTGCAGCCCGCGCCCACGAGGTGATCCGCATGAACCGCCAAGGCGAAAAGCCCCTCACGCTTTCGGAAGAGGGCAACAAGGACGCACGCACCTCTATCGACCTTGCCGAGCAGGACGACCTCACCCGTTTTGATACGGCCAAGAGCAAGCGTTCCGGCCGCAAGCAGCGCAAAGGCAACAACAATAACAACGAAAATCGCCAGCGGAACCGCCAAAAGAGAAACGGAGATAACCGCCCGTCATAATTTCCGGCACCACCAAGTTGGGGCGTAAGGCATACGCCCGAAAAAACATATCGCCGCTGCAAGCACCCACGGGGACAGGCTTGCAGCGGCGATTTTATTTTGGAAAATATTAGGCTACCACTTGATCTTCGCGCCGGCCATAGCGATAAAGCCCGGTTGCGGCACGTTGCCGAGGTCGTAATATTTGTGGTTCGTGATGTTCGTCAAGTCGGCAAAGAGTTCGTAGCGCGGCTTCTGCCAAGTCACTTTGCAGTCGAGCAAGGCGTGCGTGCCGTAGGGCTGCAGGCGGTCGGTGGCTTTCAGGTTTTCGTAAATCTGATAAGCCCCCTCGCGGTGCCATACGCGCAGCGACCACTGCGCACTAAGCGCGGCGAACAGTTTGTGAGAGAGCGAGGCCGTGAACTTGTCGCGCAAATACTCCATGGCATAGTTTGACTTGAAAAACGGTTCGGCATCGCGGCGGTGCTGCCACAGACGGGCGTACGACAGCGTGAGGCGGCGGAGCGGCTGCCGCGAGCCGAGCAGGGCGGCAAAGTTGATGGCCGCATCGATGCCCGCTCCGTAATTGTCGAGCGAGAAGTTGCGCGAGCGGTACACGTCGGTAGGCGTGAGCATCACCCAGTCTATCATGTCCGTGCCCCGTGCGTATTGCCCTTTCACCTTGACACTCAGCCAGGAGTTGCCGAAATCCGCGCCGATGCGATAGGCCGAGCATTCCTCCGGGCGCAGCCCGACGTTGCCCTCCTGCGTGGGGCTTTTATACCAAAGGTCGGTGAACGAAGGCAGGCGCAGCGAGCGGTTGAACGAGGCGTAGAGCCGCCAGCCTTTCGCCGGGCGATAGCTCACGTCCACGCCGGGGTAGAAGCGGAAGCCCGTGGTGAGCGCAGAGTTGCGCTGTGCCATTACACCCGCCGACACCGTGAGGCCGCGCCACACCACGTTGTGCTCTAAGTAATAGCTCACGTTGGTGCGCCCGTCGCGCTTGGTGTAGTGCCCGTCGGGCGTGCCCGCGATGTGCGGCTGCTGGCTCTCTTCGAGCGCACGGCCGAGATTGGTGCTGAAAATGTCCTCCTCGCGCACTTCCGCGCCGAGGGCGGTGCGTCCCAGTTTCCATTTTGTCCAGGCATTGACGGAGGCTGTATAGACATCGCCGCGATGGAAATTTTCACCCTTCGGCGTGTCGCGCACCAGTTGATAGTGATCCACGTTGCGCAGCCAAGACACCTGTCCGCTCAGCCTCACGCGCCCCGTCTTGCTCTCGGCGCGCGCCGAAAGGAAGTGGCGGCGCGTCTGTTCCCATTGGTCGGGATAGGCGGCGGAGTAGAAGGTATTGGCCCCGTAGCCGATGAGCGTGAAACCCGTCTGCACGTCGAGGCGCAGCCGCGCGTCGTCGTAGATACCCTGCCAATACGCCTTATATCCGTCGAAGTCGCCATTGTCCACCGCTCCGTCGCTGCGCCGATAGCCGGCAGAGAGCGAGGACACGAAGCGTCCGCCGCGCCCGCCCGTCAGAGCGAAGCGGCTGGCGGCTTCAGCCAAGGCCGTGCCGTAGCTGCCGCCCTGCGCCTCCGCTTCGCCTTGCCACAGCGTGCTTTTCTTGGAAGCGTCAAGTGCGGGCAGAGAGAGCAGAGATGCGGTGCGCGTCACGATGTTGATGGCACCCGAGAAGGCTTGGCTGCCGAACACGCGCGAGGCTGCGCCTTCGAGAATTTCGATGCGCTCGATGTCGGAGATGTTAATGGGGAAATCCGAGGCGTTGTGCCCCGTCTGGGGATTGTTGAGCGGAACGCCGTTGAGAAGAATAGCGATTTGGTCGAACGTTCCGCCGTTGATACTAAGGTCTGTTTGCATGCCGAAGGCACCGCGCTGCCTGACGTCCACGCCCGTAGCGAGCTTGAGGATGTCGCCAATGCAGGTGATGCCCGCCGCCGCAGCAAAGTCTTCGCGCGTCAGCGTCACCACCTGCCGTGCCGCCACGTCGGCGGCCAGGGGAGCGCGTGTGCCCGACACTACCGCCTCTGCCAGTTCGAGGCCGTCCTGCCCTGCGGCAGTGCGCAGCGAGTCGCTCGGCGCGTCGATGCCCACCGTCGTTGCTCCGATGCAGGGAGCAGCCGTGGCGAGCGTGGCGGCGCTAAGCACACCGATGCGCACTTCTCGGCCCAAACAGACAAAAAGCGACCAGCCCTTGCGCGAGAACTGCGTAAAGGTGAGGCTGTTGCGCTCTTTTCTGATGGTTTTGAAATACATAAAGATAAAATTTGAAATAGATTAGTTTAGCCCTTTCCCATCCCCGTGTTGCAGCCGGGGCGCATGGTTGCCCGCCGCTCTGTAAAGGAAAGGACGCGCAAAGTTACCGCATTTTGGCGAGAAAACAGGGCAGACATTGCCTATAAAGCAGGGAAGTCCCCGATTTCCCCCTAAGATGCTTGCAACTAGTGGTTGTGTCAAAATGAATATTGTTGCAGATGTGCCCCTGTAAGGGGCTAATAAATTAGCGTAGGGGCTTGCCCCTAC
>JBJEAH010000213.1:0-6052 GCA_051868815.1 Alloprevotella sp. | reverse complement strand
AAAGGAGTGTCCAAGGATATGTGTCGGATACCTTCCAACCGTTATTAACACGATAGCTTATTTGGAACGTTGTGGCGGTAATGGTGACTTTCTGGCGTAAAACATCCTTTGCTTTATCTTTTTGGAGTTGGCTCATATATACGCGATATTCAGAAAACGCCATTTGCTCCGCCCAATCTCCGTATAATTCAGTTTTATCAAAAGTGATGGTATTGCCGCCTCCGTTGCTTCCTTGATTGCTGCCGCCGGTGTTGGTGCTCGTCGTCTGGCTGTCGTTTTCGTCGTCATCGCCGCAAGAGGTTAAGGGAGCGGTGAAAAGGCTGCAGGCAAAGAGGATTGCCAAGAGTTTGATGTAGTTCATAAGGGGTTGATGATTAAAATGGTTGAGTGATAAAAAAGCAAAAAGGATGTAAGCAGCGATAACGCTTCAAACATCCTTTTCTTGCTTTGTGACTCCTATAGGATTCAAACCTATAACCTTCTGATCCGTAGTCAGATGCTCTATTCAGTTGAGCTAAGGAGCCGTCCCGTATTGTGACTCCTATAGGATTCAAACCTATAACCTTCTGATCCGTAGTCAGATGCTCTATTCAGTTGAGCTAAGGAGCCAAAAGCAATCTTATTTCCTGATTGCGAGTGCAAAATTACAACTTTCTGCCGTTACAGCAAACCTTTTCATTGATTTTTTTCCTCTTTCTTAGTAGAAAAGGGCGAGAAGAGCGGGATATGTTTCATTTGCCGCTCTATTTGTTTCTGCCTTTTGCGCATATACGTGCCGGGGCGCAGCGAGGAGAATTTGCGCGGATTAGGGAGAGTGGCGGCTATAAGGGCGCAGTCGGAGCGGCGCAGGTTTGCCGCCGAACAGCCAAAGTGCGCCTGCGCCACGGCTTCCGCGCCGTAGATGCCGGGACCCATTTCGATGCTGTTGAGATAGACCTCCATGATGCGCTCTTTCGACCAAAGGAGCTCTATGAGCACGGTGAAATAGGCCTCAAAGCCTTTGCGCACCCACGAGGAGGCGGGCCAGAGAAACACGTTCTTTGCCGTTTGCTGGCTGATGGTGCTTGCGCCACGCCGCCGCTTGCCTTTCTTGGCCTCTTCGGCGGCCTGCTCTATGGCCTCGTAGTCGAAACCGTTATGGTTCAAGAAATTCTGGTCCTCGGAGGCAATGACCGCCACGGGCATATAGCGCGACATGGAGTCGAGCGGCACCCACGTGTGCTTCCAGCGCGGGCTTTCGCCGTTGCTCACGGCCTGTACCGAACGGATCACCATCAGCGGCGTGAGCGGTACGGGACACCAGCGGTATATCAGTACGGCAAGAACGCTCGTCCCGAAAAACAGGATGAGCGTCCACTTTATAATTCTTTTGACAATAAACATTGTAGGAATAATGAGCAATAATAATTTCGTCGTGCAAGTATTCGCGCCCCTGTAAGGGGCAAATAGATTAGCGTAGGGGCTTGCCCCTACGTGGACGTTCGGTAGTCTGATTGCCCCTGTAAGGGGCTAATAATTATAGAGTTAATTCTGCGCGTGTTAATTATAAGCCCCTTTCAGGGTCAGTCGAAACTTATTGCCTTTCCACAGGGGCAAGCCCCTGTGCTCTGTTATTAAGCCCTTTCAGGGCAATGTTTGAAACATTGGTTGTTCTCTTTCTAACAAGTGCACAATAAACTTATAGTTGTCGTAACACTGTCGCGACAATTGCTGTTTCAATGTCGCAGTGTATCATTATGTGCCTTGCGGTGCATTACCTGAAATGCGGTTGTTCCTGACGCTCGGCGCGGTGCAGGCTGTCGCGCAGGTGTTTCATTCTTAGCGTTTTCTTCTGCATCGTGCTGTCGGTTTCGTTCGTCGTCGTGGCGGACGGTTCGGCGGTGGCGGCGAGGCTGTCGGCGGGCGCGGTGTCGGCCTTATGCGGACGTATGAGACTGAGGTGCAGGTCGTCGATAATCATCAGGCGCGGGCGCTCGTTCCAAGGCGCGTGCTGGTATACGAAGCCCGAGATGCGCTGCACCGGTTGCCCGTTTACGGTGATGCTCACGGTTTGCTGCCCGGAGAGCGAGATTTGCTGCGTCACGGTGCGCACGCTGTCGCCGGCGCAGTGCAGGCAGATCTGGGCGAAGGCGATGCGGGCGCCTTCCGGGTAAGCCCAGCGCGTGGAGAAGCGCAGCTGTATGCGGTCGCCCTCATGCAGGGAATCCATTTGCTCCACGGCAAACTCGACCCGCTTCCTGCCGTTTGAGGAGAGCAGGCAGAAACCGCCGTTCCACAGCGTGAGCGTGTCGCCGAGCGCGGTTCCGCCCTGCCCTTGACCGAGCAGGGGAGCGGACTGCGTGGCGGCAGCCATGCGCTCTTCGAGATTTTTGTAGATTTTATAGAGGCGGTCGGAGTGGCGCGTGTACCATTCCATGTTGTGGTCGAAGTCCTGTTCCGAGATGCCGTATTTGTTGTAGACGGCGGCGCAGTAGAGGCGCGTCTTATAGTCCGTGCTGTCGGTGCTTTGCGCTCCCATGGCTTGCGCCACGTGGTAGTCGAAGAGCAAATCCTCCATCTCTTCGGGCGGCAGTATGCCCTCGTCTACGGCCTTGTCCTTGCACGCAGCGAGGCAGAGCAGCAGGCAAGCCGCTGCCGCGAGACTATATATATAATATGGTATACGGGAAAAGGTCAGTCGCATTGTTCAGACTGTTCAGGGGTAGGAGAGGGCTGCGCCTCTTTCAGCAGATGCTTGTTGTAGAAAAGGAGAATGGCGATTGCGCCGCAAGAAATGGCGGCATCGGCAAAGTTGAAAATCGCTCCGAAGAACACGTCGCCGCCCACAAGCGGCATCCAGTCGGGCCAGGTGAAGAGCGGGAAGTAGAACATATCCACCACGCGCCCCGTGAGAAAACTGCCGTACCCCTCGCCGAAGGCGGTGAAGGCGGCGGGGGTGAAGGGTATGCCCGGCACGTAGGGCAGGCTTTCGGTGAAGATGAGTCCGTAAAGGCAGTTGTCGATGATGTTGCCCGCCGCGCCGGCAATGATGAGCGCGATGCAAAGTATCAGCCCGAAAGGCTTGAGCCCTTTTGCCGCCTTGCGCAGGATAAAGCAGAAGAAGATGATGGCCGCGATGCGGAACACGGTGAGCACCGCCGTGCCGATGAAGTCCATGCCGAAGGCCATGCCCCTGTTTTCGATAAACACGAGTTTGAACCACGGCGTCACGTCCACGCTTTCATGCAGGAGGAAATGCGTCTTAACGTAGACCTTGATGATCTGGTCAATGACGATGACCGCCAAAATAGTTGCGGCGGAGAGGCAAAGGCGTTTGTTGGTCGGGGAAAGGGGCATCGGGTATGGTTGAAAAGAGTAGGGGCGTAAGTGCCTGGAAGGCACTACAGAGCGAAGCGACGGTAACCGGGCACGCAGTGCTCGGAAAGAGTCTGGTGGGAATGATGTGCCTGGCCAGGCACTACGCCATAGGACTGGCATTTGATACATTTCCGCAGGCGTACTGCCTTCCAGGCAGGTCCTTAGCTGTAGCCCTATCCCGAGGACTTCGTCCCCGGTTACCGTCGCTTCGCTCCGTACTGCCTTCCAGGCAGTTTTATTACCGCTTCTGCGCGTTTTGCATTTGCTTGGCCTCGATAGAGAGCGTGGCGTGGGGCACGGCGCGGAGGCGTTCTTTGGGAATGAGCTTGCCCGTCACGCGGCAAATGCCGTAGGTCTTGTTCTCTATGCGCACGAGAGCGGCTTGCAGACCCTGGATAAAGCGTTGCTGGCGGACTGCCATAGTGGTCAGTTCCTCCTTGGTCTGCGTCATCGAGCCTTCTTCGAGCACCTTGTAGGTAGGCATCGTGTCGTCCACGCCGTTGTCGTCCTTGTTCATCAGGGCGTCCATGAGCTGCTGGTAGTCGCGCTTGGCAATTTCAATCTTTTTGAGGATAATCTCTTTGAATTCCTCAAGTTCTTCATCGCTATAACGCACTTTGTTTTCCTGTTCCATGATATTAAGGTTACTTATGCTTTTGAGATATTTACGTTGATGATATTTCCGTCGAAGTCGAACGTGGCGGCATCGGCCACGTCGGTAGCAAACGTGAAGCTGTCAGCGAGCACCTGCGTGCAGATGTATTCGCGGAATGCCTCTACGGCTTCGCACATGGCGGCATCGCCCGTCTGCATCACGATGTTTATGTGGTCGGTGATTTCAAATCCGTTGTCCTTGCGGTAGGCCTGGATGCGCTTCACCATTTCGCGGGCAAGGCCTTCGCGGCGCAGGTCGTCGGTCACCTCGATGTCGAGCGCAACGGTGAGCGCACCCTCGTTGGCAACCACCCAGCCGGGGATGTCTTCGCTCACGATGTCCACATCGGCGCGTTCCACCGTGATGCTTTCGCCCTCCACGGTGAGCGCGAGCGTGCCTTCGGTTTCGAGGCGGGCAATCTCGGCCTGCGTGAGCGCGTCGACCGCGCCTGCCACGGCTTTCATGAGCTTGCCGAACTTCTTGCCCATCACGCGGAAGTTGCACTTCACTTTCTTTTCGAGCATCTGGCCTTCCACGAACTTCAGCTCCTTGACGTTCACCTCGTCCAAGATGAGGCGGCGCACGGCTTCGAGGTCATCGCGCAGCGTCTGCTCCGTGACGGGAATGGAGATGGCTTGCAGCGGCTGGCGCACGATGATGCGCTCGCGCTTGCGCAGCGAAAGCACCATGGAGGTAACCTTCTGCGCCAGTTCCATGCGGCGTTCCTGTGCGCTGTCGATGAGCGTGAGGTCGGCCTTGGGGAAAGCGGCGAGGTGCACGCTCTCGGCGGCATCGGCGCGGCCTTCGGTGAGGTCTTTGTAAAGACGGTCGGCGTAGAACGGGGCGATGGGCGCGATGAGCTTGCTCACGGTGAGCAGGCAGGTGTAGAGCGTGTGGTAGGCGCTGCGCTTGTCGGCCGTCATGCCGCCGCCCCAGAAACGCTTGCGGCTCAGGCGCACGAACCAGTTGGAGAGATTGTCCACCACAAAGGTTGAAATGCGGCGGCCGGCGCGGGTCGGCTCGTATTGGTCATAATCTTCCGTCACCTCTTTCACGAGCGTGTTCAGCGCAGAAAGAATCCAGCGGTCCATTTCCGTGCGGTCGGCCTCGGCGGCCTGCATGGCGGGGTCGGCGGGATTGAAGCCGTCCACGTTGGCATACATGGCAAAGAAGGCGTACGTCTGGAAGAGTTTGCCGAAGAACGAGCGCGCCACTTCCTTCACGCCCTCCTCGTCGAATTTCAGGTTGTCCCAAGGCGAGGAGTTGGTAATCATGTACCAGCGCAAGGGGTCGGAGCCGTACTTTTCAATCGCCCCGAAGGGGTCTACGGCATTGCCGAGGCGCTTCGACATCTTGGAACCGTTCTTGTCGAGCACGAGGCCGTTGCTGATTACGGCCTTGAAGGCCACGCTGTCGAACACCATCGTGGCGATGGCGTGGAGCGTGAAGAACCAGCCGCGCGTCTGGTCCACACCCTCGGCGATGAAGTCGGCGGGGTAGACCGTGCGGCTGTCCAGCAGGTCTTTGTTCTCAAAGGGATAGTGGATCTGCGCGTAAGGCATCGAGCCGGAGTCGAACCACACGTCGATGAGGTCGCTCTCGCGCTTCATGGGCTTGCCGCTCTCCGAAACGAGCACGATGTCGTCCACGTAGGGGCGGTGCAGGTCAATCTTATGATAATTCTCCTCGCTGTAATCGCCCGGCACAAAGCCCTTGTCGCGCAGCGGGTTGCTCTGCATGATGCCGGCTGCCACGCTCTTCTCAATTTCGTCGTAGAGTTCGGCGATAGAGCCGATGCACTTTTCCTCGCGCGTCTCGGCATTGCGCCAGATGGGCAGCGGCGTGCCCCAGTAGCGCGAGCGGCTGAGGTTCCAGTCGTTGAGGTTTTCGAGCCATTTGCCGAAGCGGCCCGTGCCCGTCGATTCGGGTTTCCAGAGAATGGTCTTGTTGAGTTCCATCATGCGCTCGCGCAGGGCGGAGCTGCGGATAAACCAGCTGTCGAGCGGGTAGTAGAGCACGGGCTTGTCGGTGCGCCAGCAG
>JBJEAH010000212.1:0-6077 GCA_051868815.1 Alloprevotella sp. | reverse complement strand
CTAATGTTCGGGTTTCATCTATTTTGATGAGTTCCTTGATTTCTTCTATTGTCATAAAGTGGATTATATAAATCTGTAAAATCTTACCCGTTGGCTGAATCAACTACAAAATAATATTTGTCCACGAATTTCACGAATTCGCACAAACTTTCGTGCAAGCGAGGGCAATTCGAGCAAGCTCAATTGCCCTCACTTGCACGGCATTACAGCCCGCCACAACCATTATTATCCCATCCGGCGCATACGGCGGGCGTTCTGCTGAACGCCCCTACTCGTTCACGTCGGGCAACGTGTTGTAGTCGCGGCTGTAACGGAGCATTTGCCGGTCGTAGGGTTCGGTGTAGTCGAGGCGTACGTCGGTGATGTTGCCGGCGGCATCGCGAATGGCGGTGTAGACGGGGTTGATGAAGCCTTTGTAGGGCGAGAGGCGGAGTTTTTCGTAGCGGGCAAGAATTTCCTTGTGGAGCGTCGGGTCTACCTTTACGCCATAGTTCTCCACCAAGGCGCGGGCAGCCTCGTAGTCGCCCTCGCTCTTGATGTGCTGCACCTCGGCAAGGAGCTTGCCGAAGAGGGTGCGCAGGGCAGCATAGTCGTTGATGCGCACAAAGGTCTTCTTGTTTTTCTTCACCAGTTCCACCACGCGGTCTGCCTTGCCGTGCTCATAGGCCCAGCGGGCAATGATGGCGCGGTTGCGCATATGAGCCTCTTCGATGTTGTTGCCGGGCTTGATGCGCACGAGCTGCGTGAGCAGACCGTTCATCATATAGGTGTAATACTGCGACTTATAGGCTTCGAGGTTGGGCGTAAGACCGAGTTCCACGAGTTTGGCATCTGCCACATAGTAGAGACCGAAGAGATCGGCACGGGCTTCCTCGATGGTAGAGCCGTAGGCTTTGAGCGTGTCGGGGTCGGTGCCGGGGAGCAGTTTGCCCGAGCCGTGGCCGAGACATTCGTGGAGGTCGGTGTGGAGGTCGTCGCAGGCATCGCCATACTGCGCAATGAGTTTGCGCGTGGCCTCGTCGATGACAAACTCCTTGTCCATGCCGTTGCCGTGGGCCGCCTTGTTGTAGGCATCGGTGAGGTTGCCGATGGTGACGCTCTTGGAGCCGTACTCGCGGCGCACCCAGTCGCTGTTGGGCAGATTGATGCCGATGGCGGTGGAGGGATAGAGGTCGCCGGCAAGAATGGCGGCGGTGATGACCTTGGCGGAAATGCCCTTGCACTCCGCTTTCTTGAAGCGCGGGTCTACGGGGCTGTTGTCCTCAAACCACTGGGCGTTGGCCGAGAGTTTCTCGGTGCGCCCCGTGGCGGCGAGGTCCTTGAAGTTCACGATGCTCTCCCACGAGGCTTTCATGCCCAAGGGGTCGCCGTAGCTCTCGGTGAAGCCGTTGCAGAAGTCCACGAGGCTCTCGGTGTCTTTGAGCCAGTGGATAGAATAGTTGTCGAAGGTGCGGAGGTCGCCCGTGCGGTAGTATTCCACGAGGCGGTCGATCACCGTTTGCTGCTCCGGGGTACAGGCAAAGGGGCGTGCCTTTTCAAGATTGTCCACGATGCGCTCCAAGGCCGTGCCGTAGAGCCCGCCCACGCGCCAGACGCGCTCGGCGAGGTCGCCGAACTCATTGCGCACGAGGCGGCTGTTCATACCCATCATGATGGGCTGCGGGTCGTTGGCAGGCTTGCGCTGCGTGTAGAAGCGCTCGGCCTCTGCCTGCGTGATGCCGGGAGCATAGTAGTTGGCGGCGGAGGTGAGCACGAGGTCGTCGCCGTCCTTCTGATTGACGCGCATGGGCATCACGGCGGGGTCGAAAATCACGGCCAGTAGTTCCTCCCACGACTTGCCGCAGGCGGTGCGGGCCACGCAGGTAGCCTCTTCATAATTGATTTCTACCAATGCGTTGCGCAGCCATTGCTCAGAGAAGCCCGGTTCGAACTTCTCGCAACCGTAGTGGTGGTGCGGCCCGGAGGAAAACCAGAAGCGTTTGAGATACGTGACGAAACCTTGCCAATCGGCCGAAGCGCGGTCGCCCTTGTAGTCGGTATAAACCTTTTCGAGCATACGGCGGATGCGGAGGTTGTAGCGGCCGTTTTGGTCGAAAAGGATATCGCGGCCCTGCAAGGCTGCTTCTTGAAGATAATAAATAAATGTTTTCTCTTTGAGCGTGAGTTTATCAAAGCCCTCAACGCGGTAGCGCAACATCTGGATGTCGGCAAACTGCTCGTCGGTGTACTTAAACCCGTTGGGAGCCGTCTGGGCTGCGGCGGCGGAGAAGGCGGCCGCTGTGGTGAGTGACATAAGCAAGCGTTTTGTGTTCATAATGTATGGAATAATTTATTTTGCGTTTTGCAAGATTTTGCCCACACCTGTAACGGAGCAATCGGGCGCAAGGTCGGTGCGGAGGCCTTGGAGGTCAATCGTGCCCGCACCGTTGAGCACAGCTGATGCACGGCGGGCTGAACCTTCGAGGACGATGATGCCCGCACCGCCAAGCGTGGCGGAAACGGTTTCGACCTCCATGCCACGCAGGTCGATATGCCCTGCCCCGTTGAGCACGGCTTTCAACTCGGGCGCGGCGATGGAATCGGACACAATACTGCCCACGCCGTCGAGCACGATGCTCATCGGACAGGCCATGCGCACCTTGCCCAAGCGCAGGCATTTGCCACCCACAAGCGAGAAATCGCAAACGGCCGGGGCATAGATGTGCACCACGGCCACCGCCTCTTCGGGGTGCGTGTCGCTATGGTTGAGCGACAGGCGCAACGTACCGTCGACCACACTGCCGGAACAATCGCCCAAAATATTCTCGGGGGCTTGCAGCACCACGCGGACAGTACTGTCTAAGGGTATTTGATGATAAGTGATGTCGGCAAAGCACGTGGCTTCAACGGACACAAAGTCCTCCGTTGCAATGGTGCGCGACTTGTAGCCCGTCGTGTCCACAGACTGCTCGGCAACGGCTTTGATGACCTTGCGCGTGTCGGTAGGCTTGCAAGCCGAGAGCAACAGCAAGAGGAGGCACGAAATGAGGGGGAAGAGATTTTTCATAGAAAATCAAACTAAATCTATTGGTTGAATTGAGTATTAAGTGCCTGGAAGGCACTACAAAAACGTAGCTTTTTGGTAACCGGGGACGAAGTCCTCGGATAGGCGAGGCAAGAACGATGTGTCTGGAAGGCACTACGCCATAGGACAGGCATTTTTACATTTCCACAGGCGTACTGCCTTCCAGGCAGGACTATATCAACCGTCTCCTCCCGAGGACTTCGTCCCCGGTTACCGTCGCTTCGCTCCGTACTGCCTTCCAGGCAGTTAATTCCTTAATCATATTAGTTCTTCATTCAACTAACGCATCAAATAAAGTATTTTTCCAAACGCTTGATGGCATTGTCGAGGCAGAAGGCAACGACCGTGTCGCCGGGGCGTATCTGCGTCATACCATTGATAAGCAAGCCCTTGCCATCGCGCACCAATCCGCCGAGCGTCACCGTGGACGGCAAGTCGAGATCCTTGACTGGCTTGCGGGCAATGCGCGAGTCTTCGCCGACCACGAACTCTGCCACGTCGGCATTCGCCACCGTGAGGCTCTTGATCGACGTAACGTCGGCCTTGAGCATCATCTGGTAAATATGTCCAGCGGCAAAGGTTTTCTTATTTATTATTGTGCCGATGTCGAGGCTTTCGGCCATGCCGATGTAGTCCGTATTCTCCACCATGGCCACCGTCTTGCGCACGCCGAGGCGCTTGGCGGCGAGGCAGGCAAGGATATTGGTCTCCGAATTGTCGGTAAGGGCGGCAAAGGCCTGCGCCTTGTGAATACCCTCCTCGATGAGCAGGGGCACGTTGCGGCCGTCGCCGTGAATGACCAAGGTGTGGCTGTTTTGAATAATCTCGTTCAACCGCTCTGCACGGCGCACGTCGGCCTCAATAATCTTGGCATAGAGCGTGTCGGGCATGTTGGCGGCAAGGTGTACCGCCGTGCTGCTGCCGCCCATGATGAAGAGGTTGGTCACGTCGGGGTAGTCCTCCTTGCCGGCCAGCGTGCGGATTGTATCGGCAAAGGAAGGCGTGGTCATGAAAAACACCACGTCGTTGGCATAAAGTTCGTCGTCGCCGTGAGGAATGAGCGTCTCGTCGCCGCGCTTAATCGCCACGATGTGATAAGGCACGTCGGGGCCGCAAAGCTGCTTGAGCGGAATGTTGAGGATTTCCGCGCCTTGGCGCACCTTGACGCTAAACAGCACGAGCGCACCGCCCTGCACTTCCCACCACTGGCGCACCCAGCTGCGGTGGAGATTGTGCAAAATCTCCTGCGCAGCCAGCATTTCGGGATAAATAATGGAGTCGATGCCCACCGTCTTGAAAAACTCGCAATGCTGCGGCAGGGTGTATTCAGCATTGTCTACGCGCGCCACGGTTTTCTTCGCCCCCAATTTACTGGCAAGCATACAGCTCGTCATGTTGTGCGCCTCGTCGGGCGTAACGCCGATAAAAAGATCGGCCTTGCCTACCTCCGCCTCGCGCAGGGCAGAAATAGAGGAAGGGTTGGCGGCTACGGTAAGAATGTCGTAGTTGGCAGAAATATCCTCGAGTTTCTCGGGATTTTCGTCCATCAGCGTAATGTCGTGCCGCTCTCGCGAAAGCAGTTTTGCCAGATGCGTGCCGACCGCGCCGGCACCGGCTATAATGATTTTCATAAATCTATATTTAATATTGTCCGGGCGATGCCGGCGGCATCAAGCCCCACTAAGGCACGCAACTCGGGCACCGAGCCATGCTCAACGAACTCGTCGGGCAAGCCGAGGCGCACCACGCGGCAATCGGCGTTGCGGTCGGCCACCCATTCGAGCACCGCGCTGCCGAAACCGCCCGCACGCACGCCGTCCTCTACGGTGACTATGCAGCGGAACTTCTGCACCACTTCGGTAAGCAGGGCCTCGTCGAGCGGCTTGAGGAAACGCATATCGTAGTGCGCAATGCTGCGCCCGGTCTTTTGCTCCACTTCTTCTATGGCCTTGGCTGCCTCTGTGCCCAACGGGCCCAAAGTGAGCACGGCAAGGTCTGCGCCGTCCTTCAGTTTGCGGCCCGTGCCAACCTGCACTTCCTCCAACGGGCATCGCCACTCATCGCCCAAACGGCCGCTGCCGCGCGGGTAACGGATCACGAACGTGCCCTTGCCTGGCAACTGTGACGTGTACATAAGGCGGCGCAATTCATGCTCATCGTAGGGCGAGCAGATGGTGAGATTGGGAATGGGGCGCAGGGCGGCGAGGTCAAACGCGCCGTGATGCGTAGGGCCGTCCTCGCCTACCAAACCGGCACGGTCGAGACACAGCACAACGGGCAAATCAAGCAAGGCGGCATCGTGGATCACGTTGTCGTAAGCACGCTGCGCAAAGGCGGAATATATGTTGCAGAAAGGAATAGCCCCCTCCTTTGCCATACCGGCGGAGAAGGTAACGGCATGGCCCTCGGCAATGCCTACGTCGAAAGCACGGTCGGGCATCTCGCGCATCAGGATATTCATGGAACAACCCGTGGGCATGGCCGGCGTAACGCCTATAATCTTACTGTTCTGGCGGCAAAGCTCCAGCAGCGTTTCACCGAAAACATCTTGGAAGCGCACCTTGGGTTTGGTATTTTCTGCCGCGCGAAGTCCGCTCTCTTTGTCGAACTTGCCAGGCGCGTGCCAAATAGTGGCTTCCTCCTCGGCCGGTTTGAAGCCCTTGCCTTTCACAGTATGCAGATGCAAGAGCTTCGGGCCTTTCATATCCTTGATTTCGCGGAGCACGCGCACCAGTTCTATCACGTCGTGCCCGTTGGCAGGGCCGAAATAGCGGATATTCATGCCCTCAAAGATATTTTGCTGATTGGTCAAAAGGGATTTGAGGGAATTGTTGAAGCGGAGAATGGAGCGCCGGCGGCTCTCGTTGAGCAGCCCCCAGTCGGACAACTTGCGCGAAACGGCAAAGCGAAACCTATTGTACGCGCCGCTCGTGTGCAGATGCATCAGATAGTCGTTCATACCGCCGACGGGGCGGTCGATGCTCATATTGTTGTCGTTGAGAATAATCAGCAG
>JBJEAH010000211.1:0-6098 GCA_051868815.1 Alloprevotella sp. | reverse complement strand
GTCCGCGCCGATGGTACTGCAGACCCGCGGGAGAGTAGGTCGCCGCCAGCTTTTAATCAGAACCTGCATTTGTAGTGAAATACGGATGCAGGTTCTTTTGCATCTTATTCATGCACAATAAAAATCCCGGCAGAAACCTGCCGGGATTTTCTTTAATCTAAGATTTAAATTAGTAGTTTTCAGCGTTAAGTTGGAAATAGCTTTGGGGATGAGCGCAGACGGGGCACATTTCGGGGGCTTTCTTGCCGATTACGATATGGCCGCAGTTGGCGCACTGCCAAACGCAATCGCCATCGCGAGAGAATACAACAGCGTCTACAATATTCTTAAGGAGCTTGCGATAACGTTCTTCGTGATGCTTTTCAATAGCACCTACCATTTCAAACTTGTCTGCAATTTCGGGGAAACCTTCTTCGCGGGCAGTTTTGGCAAAACCAGCGTACATGTCTGTCCACTCGTAGTTCTCGCCTTCGGCTGCATCTGCAAGGTTTGCTTCTGTGCCAGGAATAGCACCGCCGTGCAGGAGTTTGAACCAAATTTTAGCGTGCTCTTTCTCGTTACGAGCGGTTTCTTCAAAGATGCTTGCCATCTGAACATAACCGTCCTTCTTTGCCTTAGAAGCGTAGTACTGGTACTTCGTGTGTGCCTGCGATTCGCCGGCAAATGCAATTTGCAGATTCTTTTCAGTCTGCGTTCCTTTCAATTCTTTCATTTGTGTGTTGGGTTAGGTTGGTTAAAATGTTAATGTTTGCGTTTAAGGAAAAATGCTTGGTATGGCTTCTATTCTATTAGGTTCATTGCCCATTCTGGTAAATTGCTCGAATATTGTTTTTTTAGATGTCCGTCTATTGTACGATAAAGCAGTTGAGGTAACTTGTCATCAATAGAATTATCGTAGATGTAGGCTCTATCCAGTAATTTGATAGCCAATGCAGCATTAGTAAGTGATTTGTAATAACGAGATAAAATCTTGGAAATGGGTACTTCGTGACCACCATTCAAGAAACGTTTTACAATCCTATTGACGTTTATTTCTGGATTTGCTGTACATACATAGAAAAAGCGCACAAAATAACCTAAGTCTTTTGCTTTGCGTACAAATTCAAGCTTCTCTGGCGATGAGAAAACCGTCTCAAAGACAAAATCCTGCCTTTGTTCAAGGCATTCATATCGTTTCTCAGTTGCATATTTTGCAGCGTTCAAAACAGCTTCTGGTGAGTTCCAATCACCAAATTTTTCTAATGCAATTTGGTCGGGGTTGATATAAATACTATCAACTGCCCACTCGTTTTCAAGCAGTTGCATTGTCGTGGTGGTTTTCCCAGAACCATTTGGACCCGCCACAATGCAAAGAGTAGGACGTTTTTCAATCATTGCTGATATTGTGCCTTAATGATTTGCGCGTTTCTAAATGCTGCTGATAGCATTTCTTTTTTGCGCATCTCTGCCTTCCGAGTTGATTCGCGCGCAACGTCTGCCACTTTCTCCATAATTGCAAGTAGCATCTCGTCAGTCGGCTCTTCCATTGAGTTCAACCTATAAGAGCGAAGCGTTTTGTCATCCATAGTCAAAAGGAGTTAAGACGGACAAAGCGAACTTTGTCCGTCTTTGTTGTTCTATTTACAATTCATTGCGCACGATGCGGCCCATCTGCATCACGAACGTGAGTTCTTGAGCTTTGTCGAAGAAGATGATGTCGGCATCCTTGCCTTTTTCGAGTGAGCCCTTGCGATCGTAAACGCCCATGATTTTGGCGGGTGTTTCGCTGATCATGCGGCATGCGTCCTCCATAGGAATGCCGGCCTGCTGCACGCAAGTGCGTACGAGACGGTCCATCGTGGCGATGCTGCCGGCGAGGGCTGAGCGGTCGGCCAGTTTGCAAACGCCGTCTTCGAGCACCACGCGCGGGTCAAATGCTGTGTCGTCCTTGCTGGCTGCGCAGGCGAGAGCATCGGTGATGAGTGCCGTACGCTCCACGCCTTTAATCTGGTAAATCATGCGCAGCATCACGGGCGGCACGTGGATACCGTCGGCAATCATCTCCACCGTCATGTTTTCGAGGGCAAAGATGCTTTCCACGGTGCCCGTTTCCTTGAACTCGCGGTTCTTGTAAACTACGGGCATTGCGTTGTAGAAGTGCGTGGCGTGGGTCATGCCGAGTTCGTTGGCAGCGGCTACTTCGTCGTATTTGGCGCGCGTGTGGCCGATGCTGGGCAGCACGCCGTGCTCGCGGCAGCATTTGATGAACTCATGCGAGCCTTCCAGTTCGGGTGCTTCGTCCCAGCGTTTCAGGCACGGCCATTTCTCGAGTAGCGGCTCATATTCTTCCTTCACGGGTGCTTTAATCCATTCTGGAATTTGTGCGCCGGCTTGTTTGGGATTGAAGTACGGGCCTTCGAGGTGCAGACCGAGAATGGGGCTGTTGGGCTCTGCCATGAGTTTCGTGCAGGTTTCGCAGGCCTTCTCAATCATGGGCACAGTGGAGGAAGAGAGGGTGGGGAAGATGCTCGTCGTGCCGTATTGCATGTGTGCATCAATCGCTACGCGGAATGCCTCTTCGTCGCCCTCCATAAAGTCGCGTCCGCCGCCGCCGTGCACGTGCATTTCGATGCCGCCCGGTACAATGTCGCAGCCTTTTGCGTCGATTACCTCTGCGCCTTCGATAACGAAGCTGTTGTTGCTAACTTCGGCGATTTTGCCGTCTTCCACGATAACCGAGCCGCCTTCAAGCCAACCTTGCGGCGTGAGAATGCGGCCGTTGATGATTTGTTTGAACATAGTATTTTATTTGAAGTTTACGTGCAAAGTGCATTTACTGCAAAATTATGCAACATTAGGGAGAAACTCAACTTTTACGGGCTGTTTTTTGATTTATCTTATAAGAAAAGCCATTATTATAATTATGGGATGCCCGTTTGGAGCATCCCATAAGTTTGCATTGTGTTGCGATTAGTGTTTTCTGTAACCGCACTTGGGGCAAACGCCGTTTTCGTTGAGGGCAATGCCGCAGAGCGGGCAGCGGTCTATGCTCTTGCTAACGGGGAATTCTGCCGTGGCAGCGTTCACGCCGCTCGTAAACGTAATCTTGGCGATGTTGAGCTTGTCTTTCAGGAGGTCGTAAACCATCTTGATCATGCCTTCCACCGTCATCGTTTCCTTAGTCACCACAAGGCGGCAGTCGGGATAAGCCGTGCAAAGCTCGGTCTTGAAGGCTTCGCCTTTCATCGTGTTCTGCGGGTGTCCGTTCTTGATGCCTTGCTTCTCGTAAACGTCGAGGATGGCGGGCAGCAGGGGGTCGTCTTCGCGGAGCACGAGCGCGTGGTCAAAGTTTTTGAGCACGTCCCAAGCCACTTTTTGGATTTCGTTGCAGGGGTAAACCATGTTCACGCCCGGTTCTACGCTGTCTTCCACTTCAAGCGTCAGCACGCCCGTGTGTCCGTGGAGGTACTGTGCTTCGCCCTTAAAGCCGTAAAAGCGGTGGGCGTACTGGAGGTCGAATGTCGTGATGCTTCTCATGTCTGTTGTTTGTTTGAGGGTTAATACTTGCTTTTGTTCTTTTCCGATGCAAAGATATTTCTGCTTTCATTATTCTACAACAGAAAAAACTTATGTCATAATAGGTTTTTTCAATAATAAGCCGTTTTGCTTCTAAGATAATGCCTATTTTTGCAAAAACAAATCCCTGATAATATGACCTTACAACAGCTTGAATATGTGCTTGCCGTGGACAGATGCAGGCACTTCGGGCGTGCTGCCGACGAGTGCCGCGTGTCGCAGCCCACGCTCAGCGCAATGGTGCAGAAACTTGAAGCAGAACTGGGCGCGAAGATTTTCGAGCGCACCGCCCATGCCGTCAGTACTACCGCACTGGGGCAGAAAATCGTGGCAAAAGCCCGTGAAACGCTCTTTGCCGCCGATAGTATCAGGAACATCGTAGCAGAAGAGCGCAGCGATGTGGGCGGCACCTTCCGCCTCGGCATACTTCCCACCATTGCCCCTTATCTGCTGCCGCGCTTTTTCCCGAAACTCTGCGCTGCCCACCCCGAACTCGACCTGCGCGTCACGGAACTAAAAACGGCGCAGCTGAAAGAAGCCCTTGCAGAGCACAAAATCGATGCCGCCATACTCGTGGCAACAGGCGACCTCGGCGGCTTCGATGCCGAAACGCTCTATTTCGAGCAGTTCATGGCGTACGTTTCGCGAGGCGACCAGCTTTTCGACCATAGCAGCATCAAGACAGCCGACCTCGTGGACGAACCTTTGTGGCTTTTGGACGAGGGTCATTGCTTCCGCGACCAGCTCGTAAAGTTCTGTAACCTCAAATCCGCCCGGCACAGCAAGCGCACCTACACCCTCGGCAGCATCGAGACCTTTATGCGCATGGTAGAGAGCGGGCAGGGCGTTACGTTTATTCCCGAACTGGCTTTGCAGCAACTCTCCGCCGACCAGCGGCAGCTCGTCCGCCCGTTTGCCATACCCATTCCCACGCGCGAAATCCTGCTGCTCACCGCGCCCGGCTTTGTCCGCAATGCCCTGCGCAGCCTTTTGGCTGAGAGCGTGCGTAAGGCTGTGCCCAAGGAAATGCTTAAAATGAACAACACCGAGCAGAGGATTTGATCCTTTGCCCGGTGCTTTTTTATAAACAATATAATATATTGTGCAGTGCTATCATACGTGACAGTGTTCACGCTCACGGCAGATAAGGTTGTCTTATCATAAAGATAAATCTTCCTCTCTGCGCAGAGACTTTTCCCTTTCTGCGCAGATATTTTTTTACACTCTGCGCAGAAAAAGTTTATTACAAAATTTGTAACAAAAAATATCACGGACTTAGTGAAACCTCTCTTATATGAAGGGAAGATTTGTCTTATAGGACAGGTAAAAGTATCATGCCGTTTTTTTTTCGCTATGTACAGCAAGCGCACACGGACTTATAGAAAAAAGCGGCTTTTAGTAATATAGGCTTTGCAATAAAGCGGCTTATCGTGAAAAATACAAAAAAAGTGGCACGCTTGTTAGGAATGTCGTAATTTTGCACTCCGAAAAACGAGAGAGCTATTATATATATTGTATGAGACAACTTAAGATTAACAAAAGTATCACCAACCGCTCGAGTGCGGCACTGGACAAGTATTTAGTTGAAATCGGACGAGAAGAACTTATTTCCACAGATGAGGAGGTAGAGCTGGCGCAACGCATTCACAAGGGCGACCAAGAAGCCCTCGAACGCCTCACTAAAGCAAACCTGCGCTTCGTGGTCAGTGTGGCGAAGCAATACCAGAACCAGGGTCTCGCGCTCAACGACCTGATCGACGAGGGCAATCTCGGACTGATTAAGGCGGCGCAGAAGTTCGACGAGACGCGCGGCTTCAAGTTTATCTCATACGCCGTTTGGTGGATTCGCCAAAGCATTTTGCAGGCCATCTCTGAGCAAAGCCGCATCGTGCGCATGCCGCTCAACCAAGTAGGTTTCCAGAGCAAACTTACGAAGGCCATTGTGAACTTTGAGCAGGAATTTGAGCGCCGCCCCTCCGTGCAGGAATTGGCCGACCTGCTCGACACGGATATCTCTAAGGTGCAGGAAGCCCTCGGCACGAACGGCAAGAAGGTTTCGGTGGACGCGCCTTTCCAGGACGATGACTCCAACTGCCTTATCGACATCATGACAGACGACTCTGCCCCCGGCACCGATATTCTTATGGAGAAGGAGTCGCTCTCTGCCGACCTCGATGCCGCCCTCTCCACGCTCACGGATCGCGAGAAACAGGTGCTGAAAATGCTCTTCGGCATAGGGCGCAACGAGATGACGGCCGAAGAAGTGGCCAACTCGCTCAACCTCACCCGCGAGCGTGTACGCCAAATCAAGGAACGCGCCCTGCGCCGCCTGCGCGAGGCCGAGAACATCAATATCCTTATTAAGTATTTGGGATAATAATAGAAGTACATACATACAACGCCCCCACTCCTTATTGCAAGGAGTGGGGGCGTTGATGTTATCATAAATCCAGTAAAGATTTACGGTGGGAATTAATAGAACTCACCTTAATTAGGGATATTCAGTTAATGGCTAATTGATTATTTGCCAGAGTCATAGATAT
>JBJEAH010000210.1:0-6101 GCA_051868815.1 Alloprevotella sp. | reverse complement strand
GAACAACCGCTTCATAGACACTATGCTGCGGGCTGCAGAATGAAAAACAGATAAATTGCTTACTTATATATGGTAAAACGAATAAGGGACGTGGCAGCAAAAGAAAGCTACACGATGCTTTTCTTTGAACTCATACAGGTGAGCATACAGGCGAGGGAGAGGCTCTCACGCATTCCGACCATGGCGGAATGGAGCGCGATGTATCAGATGAGCCTGAAACAGTCGCTTGCTGCTATTTGCTTTGCCGGCGTGAAAAGACTTAAAGAGAATGATGCTGAACAGATTGCGGCATTGCCGCCAGCATGTTATGTGCAATGGTTAGGTATGGCCGCTACGATGCAGAGCAGGAACGATGCGATGGATGAATATAGCCGAAGGGCTTTGGCTTATTTTAGGGGCAAGGGCTTCCCCTGCCAGGTATTGAAAGGACAGGGCATCGCTCTCCTGTATGGGGCCTTGGGGAAACTGAGGCAAAGCGGTGACATTGACGTGTGGCTTTCGGGTGGGCGCAAACGTATTTATCAACTTTCACGAACGGAACTTGGAGGCATCACAGGGGCGAACTACCATCATATCCATTATCCCATTTTTCGCGATGTGGAGATTGAGGCACATATTTATCCGTCTTTTCTGTCAAGTCCTTTCAGGAATATTGCGTTGCATCGATTCTGTGAGAAGTATAGGCCGGAAGCCGGTTGCGACGACTTCCCCGGGTTGGCATTCAACCGCGTCTTTATTCTTTTGCATTGTTATCGGCATTTGTGCGGACATGGCGTGGGATTGCGCCAGTTGATGGATTATTATTTTGTGCTTCGTCAAGGATTTTCCGACAAGGAGAGAAAAGAGACGATGAAGTGGTGCGAACGGCTGGGAATGAAACGTTTCGCAGGTGCTGCAATGTGGGTGATGGGTGAAGTCTTTGGCTTGCAGGAGGATTTATTGTTGTGCAAACCCAATGAAAAAGAAGGTCGCTTTCTTATGAACGAGATTATGCACACGGGCAATATGGGGCATGGAGAAACGCGCTTCACATGGGGGCAAAATACTGCTTGGGGGCGTTTCGTGGCAAATCAGAAACGTAATTGGCATCTTGCCACGCATTATCCTTATGAGGTATGCTGGAGTCCTTTTTTTAATATAGTGCGTTTCGCATGGCAGAAATGTAAAGGACTTTAAGAAGTAAACAATTTCCCATTTTTATATGTGTAAAAAAAAGATGTGTTGCATCACTACGGTTGGTGTGACGCAAAGGGCTTTTGTCGCCGATGCCATGTATCAGTTTGTTGATAATGGCTATGAAGTGACTCTTGTTTGTGCAGATACTGCTGAATTACGCAGGGAGAAAGGCGAGGCTTTCAGGTATGTGGATATGCCGATGAAAAGAGGTATTTCTATTGTAGACATGCTTGTAGTGCCTTGGAAGTTTTATAGGTTTTTCAAGCACGAAAAATTTGATTTGGTGCAGTATGCTACACCTAATGCCAGCCTCTTTGCCTCGATTGGCGCTTGGTTGGCTCGTGTGCCTGTGCGCTTGTATTGCCAATGGGGCATTCGGTATGTAGGTTTGACAGGGATAATGAGAAAAGTCTTGAAATCATTGGAGCATCTTACTTGTGCACTATCAACGGATATTTGTCCTGCCAGCCGAAAAAATTTAGAGTATGCAGTTAGCGAAGGTCTCTATCGGCAGGAGAAAGCTGCAATTATCGGGGATGGTGGAACTATAGGTGTCGACTTGTCGAGGTATGATGTATCAAAGAAACAGGTTTTCAAGGAGGAGGTGTTGAGGCAATACCCGGAATTGGAAAATAAATTGATTATCTGTTCCGTCGGCCGGCTTGGAAGGGATAAAGGTAGCTTTGAATTGCTGGAGGCATTTGAACGCTTGTCGCAGGAGCGTGGCGATGTGGCTTTGCTCATGGTGGGAAGTCCTGAAGGAGAGGAATTTGGCAATTTCGTTAGGAATGCAAATGTGATATTCACAGGCAGTACAAATGAGGTGAATAAATATTTGGCTGCTTGCGATGTGTTGGCGCACCCTTCATATAGAGAGGGGTTCTCTATGGTTATTCAAGAGGCTATGGCTATGCAAACGGCTGTGGTGACAACAGATATTCCGGGCCCTTCTGAGGTGATTGAGGAGGGCGTGACGGGGTTGTTGGTGCCGCCGCGTGACGCAACGGCACTTTATGAAGGCCTGAAATGGATTTTGGAGCATGAGGAGCAGAGAAAAGCAATGGCTCAGAAGGGAAGGACGCGGTGTGAACGGCTTTTTAACAGGCAGCGAATGCAGAAACTGACCTATGAGCACAGGATGGGATTATTACAAAAATCAAAACTATAAAATAATGAAACACATGAATCTTATGATTAAAATAATGAAACACATGAATCTTATGATTTTGGCTTCTGATGCGCAGGCTGCTTTGGAGGCACAGGAAGCTGGTGTTGACCGGGTTTTCTATGATCTTGAATGGATTGGAAAAAACGAACGGCAACATGGACGCAATACGGTGAAATCAAACAATAGCATAGATGGTATCCCAGCCGTGCGCGAGGTGCTGTCTTCTTCGGAGTTGTTGGTTCGCACGAACCCTATTCATGCTTATTCGAAGAGTGAGATTGACAAGGCCATAGCTTATGGTGCAGATGTGCTAATGCTTCCCATGGCAATGGATCAGCATGACGCGGAGCAATATGTAAAAATGGTTGACGGTCGTGCAAAGGTCTGCATCATGGTAGAAACTGCTGCTGCAATGGCCCGGTTGGATAAAATCCTTGCGGTGGATGGTATTGACGAGATTTTTATCGGTCTGAATGACTTGCATATCAGCATGGGTTTGACTTTTATGTTTGAACTCCTGAGCGATGGTCTTGTGGAATATATTGCGAACAAATGTAACAATGCTGGCATGCCGTTTGGCTTTGGCGGTATCGCTCGGATTGGCGAGGGAGATTTGCCCTCTGAGTATATCCTTGGCGAGCATATGCGCTTAGGTTCAACCTCTGTTATTCTGAGCCGCACTTTCAAGGGAGTGGTTGGGGTTGATAAAAATGCACGAAAAATAAATCTCTCGGAAGAGGTGGGCAAGGTGCGTGCACGGTTGGACGAGATTGCTTGTTGGAATGATGCGCAATATAGTGCTAACCGCGAGAGGGTTTCGGCAGCTGTCGATGTTGTGATTGAAAAGATTCTGAATAAATAAAGCAGTTGTTGTAGAGATGGGCAAGGAGCAATCTATGCGTGCAGACGTCTCCCCTTATTGAGTTTATGTGCCAACGATTAAGGATTTAAATATTATATACAATCGTTGGGTGGTAGGTCTTTACGAATAAGGCATACGGGTAGATACATAGTTGGTTTTGTTAGTTATGACTAATAAATCGTGATAATACGGGTTTCTTATTCGGCATGATTAACAAATGGCGGTTTGTCGTCGTTTATTCGGTGGTTGGGCATCTCATTTAACTCATAGGCTTCAAAGGTTGATTCTTTACCAATAGATTAATATGACAAAATCTCAAAAATTCTACATTCATTTTGTGAAGCGTCCCATCGGTTTCTTGGGGGCTTTGACTGCGTTGCTACTGCTATCTCCGCTGTTCGTTGCCACGATGGTTCTGTTACACTTCGCCAATAAAGGAGCGGGTGTGTTTTTTGCCCAACCTCGTCCAGGCAAGGGGGAGAAGATTTTCAAGGCTTTGAAGTTTAAAACGATGACAGACGAGCGGGATGAAGGGGGTAATTTGTTGCCTGATTCTGACCGGCTAACAAAGGTGGGTAGGTTTATCCGCTCCACTTCAATAGATGAACTGCCGCAGTTAATCAATATCCTGAAAGGGGATATGGCTTTCATCGGTCCTCGGCCCTTGTTAGTGCAGTATCTGCCGCTTTATAGTGAGGAGCAGCATCGCCGCCACGAGGTTATGCCAGGCATGTCGGGATGGGCGCAGGTGAACGGGCGTAATAACATATCGTGGGCGAGGAAATTCGAACTTGATGTGTATTACGTTGACCACATAGGTCCTATTATGGACGGACGTGTGTTTTTCACAACAATAAAGAAAGTATTCTTCCGCGAGGATATAAGCCATAAAGGGCATGCCACGATGGAAATGTTTAATGGACATAATTAAGGGTATGTATTTATATGGAGCGAGCGGTCACGGTAAAGTGATCAAAGAAATTGTGGAGGTTACTGGCGGTGTGGTTGAGGGCTTTTTAGATGACAACCAGCAAGTCTCTGAACTGTCAGGCGTGAAGGTGCTGCATCAATACTGCGGCAAATCGCCAATGATAATAAGTATTGGTTCAAATAGGATTCGCAAGATGATAGCCGAAAGACTGGCGTGCCGATATGAAGTGGCGATTCACCCTTCTGCGATTGTATCTCCCTCAGCACAAATAGGGGAAGGAACGGTTGTGATGGCTGGGGCAGTGATCAATGCGGATGCTGTGATTGGCCGGCATTGTATCATCAATTCAGGAGCGAGCGTTGACCATGAGTGTGTGGTGGGCGATTATTGCCATATAGCACCGCACGCAACTCTGTGCGGGCAAGTGCATCTTGGCGAAGGCACGCTGGTAGGTGTCGGCGCATCTGTGATTCCCTGTATAAATATTGGTAGCTGGTGCACCATCGGTGCGGGGGCTGCTGTTATCAATAACATTGAAGATAATATGATAGCAGTAGGTGTACCGGCACGTTTGGTAAATTGCCAGAAAAGTCAAATGAGAGAAGGTAAATCTGAATAATACGCAATGCAAGAACGAAAAACAATTTATCTCTGCCTCGCACACATGAGCGAGGAGGGACTGGAACAGAAGTATGTGAAGGAGGCGTTCGACACGAATTGGGTAGTGCCGCTCGGCCCCAATGTCAATGGGTTTGAGGAAGACCTAAAGCAGTTTGTCAACGATGGCGTTGCCGATGGGCGGCGCGAGGTCGTGGCTCTTTCGGCTGGTACGGCTGCCGTGCATCTCGCCCTGAAAGCCTGCGGGGTGGGGCAGGGCGACGAGGTAATCGTGCAGAGTTTCACTTTCTGCGCATCTTCGCACCCGATTACTTATCTCGGCGCGACGCCCGTGTTTGTGGACTCCGAGCCTGAGACTTGGAATATGGACCCGGTGCTGTTGGAAAAGGCAATTATCGACCGAAAGGAAAAGACGGGCAAATATCCGAAGGCGATAGTCCCCGTGGCGCTCTACGGCATGCCCTACGACTGCGAGCGGATTATGGCCATCGCCGACAAATACGGCATTCCCGTGGTGGAAGATGCCGCCGAAGGCTTCGGCTCTCGCTTTAAGGGGCAGATGCTGGGCACGTTCGGCAGATTCGGCGTGTTGAGCTTCAACGGCAATAAGATGATTACAACCTCTGGCGGCGGTGCGCTCATTTGTCGCGATGCCGGGGAGAAAAATAATATTATGTGGTATGCCACCCAGGCGCGCGATGCCTATCCTTATTACCAGCACACAGCCATTGGCTATAACTACCGCATGAGCAATGTATGCGCCGGTATCGGGCGCGGGCAGATGACTGTGGCGAACGCCCACATCGCGCATCACAAGCACGTGCAGGCACTCTATAAGGAGCTGCTGAAAGATGTGGCGGGCGTTACGCTGCATGAAGCCCCGAATGCTGACTACGACTCCAACTATTGGCTGTGCACGCTGACGCTCGACCCGAACTTGAAGATTAAGGGACAGGAACTTGCCTACAAGGAGGTGATAAAAACGGCCGTGGGCGGCGCGGCGGGCGTAATCCATGCCGTGGACTGCCCCACGACAGATTGCCAGCCTAACGAGAACGTTGAGGCTTTGCGCGTGTTTATGCTTTCGAAGAAGGTTGAGGCTCGTCCTGTTTGGAAACCGATGCATAAGCAGCCCGTGTATCAGGATGCGCCGTCTTATCTGAACGGCGTTTCCGAGGCGGTGTTCAAGGTGGGCATGTGTGTGCCTGCCGGCCCGTATGTCACCGACGACGATGTGTGCTACATTGTAGATTGCATCAAGGAGGCGATTGTAAGATAGGCTATCATAATAATCTGCTGAAAACGGTTGATATCCACCCACCCAAAACGGGGATATCCGTTCACTT
>JBJEAH010000209.1:0-6189 GCA_051868815.1 Alloprevotella sp. | reverse complement strand
TCTTAGCTCAGTTGGTAGAGCAACTGACTCTTAATCAGTGGGTCCAGGGTTCGAGCCCCTGAGAGTGTACAATGTCACGGCGGAGGCCGTGCAGGTTTGCATAATATTTTGATTTAAGATTGATGCACTCTTAGCTCAGTTGGTAGAGCAACTGACTCTTAATCAGTGGGTCCAGGGTTCGAGCCCCTGAGAGTGTACGAAGTCCGCCGCTTTGTCGCAAGGCAAGGCGGCGGACTTTTTTTGTATCCAGGCTATCGCAGTCACCGTTTCCTATACGCATTAATCCTGCGCAAAATCCCTTTTTCTTAGCAGAAAGGGGCGGGTGTGGCATACTTTTTCGTAATTTTGAAGGCAGATTTTAATATTCCTTCAATAAACAATAGTTATGGAAAAGATAATTGGGCTGATCGATGCCCCCTTTACGCCGTTCTATCAAGACGGCTCCGTGAACTTCGAACCTATCCCCGAGTATGCAGACCTGCTGCGGCGCAACGGACTTAAAGGCGTGTTTATCAACGGCTCTTCCGGCGAGGGCTATATGCTCACCGAGGAAGAGCGTATGCAGTTGGCAGAGGTGTGGGTGAAGGCTGTGCCCGAAGATTTCAAGGTAATCGTCCACGTGGGCAGCACCTGCGTGGCAAGCAGCCGCCGCATGGCAGAGCACGCGCAGCAGATCGGTGCGTGGGGCATCGGTGCCATGGCAACGCCCTTCCCGCGCATCGGCCGCATCGAGGAACTCGTGAAATACTGTGAGGAGATAGCCGCCGGCGCACCGCAGTTGCCTTTCTACTACTACCACATACCGGCTTTCAACAACGCCTATCTCCCGATGCTCGACTTCCTCAAAGCCGTGGACGGGCGCATTCCCAACTTCGCGGGCATCAAGTACACTTTTGAAAGCCTCTACGAGTACAACCGCTGCCGCCGCTACGCCGGAGGCAAGTTCGACATGCTGCACGGGCAGGACGAAACCATCTTGCCCTGCCTCGCCATGGGCGGCGCACAGGGCGGCATAGGCGGCACTACCAACTACAACGGCCGCTGCCTTACGGGCATCCTCGATGCCTGGGCGGCAGGCGACCTCGAAAAGGCGCGTGAGCTGCAAAACTATGCGCAGGACGTGATCGACGTGATTTGCCACTTCCGGGGCAACATCGTGGGCGGCAAGCGCATCATGAAACTCATCGGCCTCGACCTCGGCCCTAACCGCACGCCCTTCCAAAACCTTACCGACGAGGAGGAAGCGCAGCTGCGCGGCGAGCTCGAAGCCATCGACTTCTTCAACCATTGCAATAAGTAATAGCTAAGCCCGGAAAATCCGGATAATCCGGATATTCCAGATTATCCGGAATATCTGGGAAATACCATTATTTCTATGCCTTTCCATACCATTCGGGCGCGAGCCTTTGCCGCCCTGCTTTGCCTGCTTGCGCTCAGTGCCTTTGCGCAGGGTGGGGGAGCAGACAATCCCTTCAACACCGTTTCTTACCGTTCGCTGCCGCCGCTTATGGTGCGCGGCCAGGGCGTTTCTGCGCCGTTTGCCGGTGCCGTGCCGCAGGGCGTGGCGGTGGCAGGCGGCTGCAACTTTGCCGATGTGCCCGCTGCCGAGGGCGGTCAGAAAATATTTTATGATGATGTCTATCTCATTGATGCCAAGCACGGCGGCCAGTGGCAGCGCGTAGGCGCATTGCCGCGCCCCTTGGCCTATGGCGTGAGCGTGCCTTTGCCCGACGGCGGCGTGGCATGCGTGGGCGGCACGGACGGGAAGCAGAGCCGCGCGGAAGCGTTTGCCCTACATATATATAATAATGAGTGCAAGACATCGCCGCTGCCTTCCCTGCCCGTTGGGCTTCACAATGCGGCGGGCGCGTTTGGCGGAGGCTATATATATATATTGTGTGGCGAGACCGACGGCGCAGCCTCGCACGGCGCGTTCCGCTTGCGCTATCCCGGCGGCACGGCGTGGGAACGCCTGCCCGACGTGCCGGGGGCGGGGAGAATGCAGCCCTGCGCCGTGGTGCAGAATGGAGCGACGGGCAGCAACCTCTACCTCTTCGGCGGCTACGACACCTCGGGCGCAGACAGCGCGGCGGTACATACCGACGGACTCGTCCTCGACCTGCGTTCCATGGCATGGCGCAGCATCGCCCCGATCAAGCCCCATGGCTCTGACAAGCTGCAAACGCTCATCGGCGCAAATGCCGCCGCCTCGGGCTGCTGCCACATCGTGTGCTTTGGCGGTGTAGATGCCGAAGTGTTCCGCAAGGCCGTGAACCGTCCCTACGAACTCCGCCGCTTGGAGGCGCAGGGCGATGCCGCCGCAGAGGAGTTGGCAACCCTGAAACGCGAGGCCGACGAATATCTGCGCCACCCGGCAGAATGGTATCGCTTCCGAAACGAATTGCTTATTTATAACACGATTACCGACACTTGGGTCACCGAGTCGCAGTCGCCCCTGCTGGCGCGTGCCGGTGCAGGCCTGGCAACGCTTGCGCCCGGGCGTTGGCTGCTGGTGGGCGGCGAGGAGAAGCCCGGCGTGCGGGCTGCCGATGTGACGGAGGTGACGCTGGACGTGCGCACCGACTTTGGCCTGCTCAACTGGGCGGTGCTGGCAGCCTATCTCATCGGCATGGTGCTGCTCGGCTACTACTTCATGCGGCGCGAGGGCGGCGCGGGCGACTTCTTCACAGGCGGCGGCCGCGTGCCTTGGTGGGCGGCGGGCATGAGCATCTACGCCACGATGCTTTCCGCCATTACGTATATGGCCTATCCCGCCAAAGCCTTCGCCACCGACTGGACGTACTATCCGATGCTCGTCACCATTCTCCTCGTGTCGTTCCCCGTAATCCGCTACTACCTGCCTTTCTTCCGCAGGCTCAACGTAACGAGTGCGTACGAATATCTCGAGCGCCGCTTCAACGCCGCCACGCGCCTCATGGCCAGTGCCTTGTTCATTGTGTTCATGGTGGCGCGCATGGCGCTGGTACTCTATCTCCCCTCGCTCGCGCTCACGGCCGTGACGGGCATAGATATATATGTGTGCATCGTACTGATGGGTTGCGTCACGATAGTCTATTGCACGATGGGCGGCGTTGAGGCCGTGGTGTGGGGCGACGTGGTGCAGGGCTTTATCCTTGTGGGCGGCGCGGTGCTGGCGGCCGTATTCCTGATCTTCGGCACCGAGGGTGGCTTTGAGGGCTTCCTTGCCATTGGCAGCGAGGCAGGCAAGTTCCGTCTCTTCGACTGGAGCTTCGACTACCGCTCCGCGACGTTCTGGGTAATCATACTCGGCGGCATGGCCAACAACCTCATCTCTTACACCTCCGACCAGACCGTCATACAGCGTTACCTCACCACCAAGGACGAGCGCAGCGCAAGGCAGAGCATCCTGATGAACGGCGCGATGAGCGTGGGCGTGTCCATCGTGTTCTTCGTAATCGGCGCGGGATTGTACACGTTCTATAAAACCAACCCAGCGGCGATGGACTTCACGATGCAAAAGGCCGACGTCGTGTTCCCCTTCTTCATGATGAGCCAGTTGCCCGCCGGCGTGGCGGGGCTGCTGATTGCCGCCGTGTTCGCCGCCACGATGAGCACCATATCTTCAAATATCAACTCCGTGGCCACGGCGTTCAGCATCGACTTCTACAAGCGCCGCCGTCCGCAGACGGGCGACAAGGAAATGCTCCGCGTGGCGCGGCGGGCGTGTGTGGCGGCGGGCGTTATCGGCATGGCCATCGCCCTGCTCATGGCCACGTGGGAAATCCTTTCGCTCCTCGACTTCTTCCAGGAAATCCTCGGCCTGCTCTCGGGCGGCCTGGGCGGCTTGTTCCTGATGGGCATCTTCGTGCCGCGCATCGGCGGCAAGGCAGCCCTCACGGGCTTTGTGTGCGGCGTGGTGGCCGTATTTGCCACGAAATATTGCACCGAAGCCAGTTTCCTGCTCTACGGTTTCATCAGCATGCTCGTCTCCGTGCTCACCGCCCTGCTCGCCTCCTATGTGTTCAAAGAACCGCGCGGCGGCAAAGGGCTTACTTGGAAGACGCTGGAATAATGTAGGGGCGTTTTGCAAAACGCCCGTTTGATGCCACGAAATTTTTATTTTGCCCACGAATATTCGTGGGCAAAAAAGATTTTCGAGGAAAATAAGTTAATCCAACCAACAGGTTAATTCAATGCTATCAGCTGAAAATATCTCCGTGTCGTTTGGTGCAACGCCGCTGTTCGCCGGCGCCACCTTTGTCATCAACAAGAAAGACCGCATCGCCCTCGTGGGCAAGAACGGCGCGGGCAAATCCACTCTTTTGAAAATCCTTGCCGGCGAGCAAGAGCCAACCTCTGGCACGCTGATCCGTCAGCGCGACATCACCGTGGGCTATCTGCCGCAGGTGATGGTGATTGCCGACGAGCACACCGTGATTGAAGAAGCCGAAAAGGCATTCGACCACGTCAATGAGATGCAGGAGCATCTCGACAGCCTCAATAAGCAACTCCTGCGCCGCACCGACTACGAAAGCGAGGAATACCTGCAACTCGTGGAAGAGTTCTCCCACGAGAACGAACGCTTCCAGCTCATGGGCGGCACTAACTACCGCGCCGAAATGGAGCGCACGCTGCAAGGCCTCGGCTTCAGCCGCACCGACTTCGACCGCCCCACGCGCGAGTTCTCCGGCGGCTGGCGCATGCGCATCGAACTGGCAAAGCTCCTGCTGCGCCGCCCCGACGTGCTCCTGCTCGACGAGCCGACCAACCACCTCGACATCGAGAGCATACGCTGGCTCGAAAACTTCCTCGCACGCAGCGGCAGTGCCGTGGTGCTCGTGAGCCACGACCGCGCCTTTATCAACAACGTGACCAACCGCACCATGGAGATTTCCTGCGGCGAAATCGTGGACTATAAGGTGACCTACAACGAGTTTGTGCGCCTCCGCGCCGAACGCCGCGAGCATCAGCTCCGCGCCTATCAGAACCAGCAGAAAGAGATTGCCGACATCAAGGACTTCATAGAGCGTTTCCGCTACAAGCCCACCAAGGCCGTGCAGGTGCAGAGCCGCATCAAGCAGCTTGAAAAGATTGTCCCCATCGAGATTGACGAGGTGGACAACTCCGCCCTGCGCCTCAAATTCCCGCCCTGTTCGCGCTCCGGCGATTTCCCCGTGGTGTGTGAGGACGTGCGCAAGGACTACGGGGCGCACTGCGTGTTCTCCGACGTAAACCTGCGCATCAAACGCGGCGAGAAAGTGGCGTTTGTGGGAAAGAACGGCGAAGGTAAGTCCACCCTCGTCAAGTGCATCATGGGCGAGATACCCTTTGCCGGCACCCTCACGATTGCCCACGGCGTGCAGATAGGCTACTATGCGCAAAATCAGGCGCAGCTTTTGGACGAAAGCCTCACCGTGTTCGACACCATCGACCGCGTGGCGGTGGGCGACGTGCGCCTGAAAATCCGCGACATTCTCGGCGCGTTCATGTTTGGCGGCGAAGCCTCCGACAAGAAAGTCAAGGTGCTCAGCGGCGGCGAGCGCAGTCGCCTCGCCATGATAAAGCTCCTGCTCGAGCCCGTCAATCTGCTGATACTCGACGAACCGACCAACCACCTCGACATGCGCACCAAGGACGTGCTGAAAGAAGCCATCCGCGAGTTCGACGGCACGGTGATTCTCGTGAGCCACGACCGCGACTTCCTCGACGGACTGGTCACGAAGGTGTACGAGTTTGGCGGCGGCAAGGTGCGCGAGCATCTCGGCGGCATCTACGACTATCTGCAAAAGAAAGATATGGAAAACCTCGACGAACTGCATCTCCAGCCCGCGCGGCCCAATCCCGCCGCGCCCGATGCCGCGGCGAAAGAAGCAGGGGAGGGCAGGCTTACCTATGAGCAGCAGAAGGAAAAGGCGCGGCGCGTGCGCAAGGCCGAAAAGGCCGTGGCGGAATGTGAAGCCGCCGTGATGCGCCTCGAAGAGCGCAAGGCCGCCCTCGAAGCCCGCCTCTCCACGCCCGAAGGTGCTGCCGACACCGCCCTCTTTGCCGAATACGCCGCAGCCAAAGAACAACTCGAAACCGCCGAAACCGCTTGGGCGGAGGCGGTGGAGGCATTGGAGGGGATGGAATAACTGTTACCAAAATGGAAAGAAGGCCTAGTATGAAGCACGGTTGGGAATATATCTGCTTTGAATCTTGTTTAAATAA
>JBJEAH010000208.1:0-6243 GCA_051868815.1 Alloprevotella sp. | reverse complement strand
AATTGAACGGTTCTTACAATGGTACGACCGAGACTGTCAGCTACATCACCCCGTTAAACGACCTGACACAAGATTTATGGTGCATCAAGGGCAACCCCTTCTCTGGCCTTATCGTCTGCCATTACACAGGCAAAGTTCTTACTTTCCCCATTAGTAGCACAAGCGGCTCTGCCAGCCTGATTGACGAATCCGACAGCCAATGCGACGACCTTACCAATGTAAAGCATTGGAAGTTCTACAACGCAGGCACCAACTATACATTAAGTTCTGATGCCAATTATGTATTTGGCTTGCAGCACCCCACACAAACGAGTTACAAATTAAACCGCAACGGTGCCAGTGGCATTCTTGGTCTTTATAATGAATTCGACAGAGGCTCTACGTTCCGCGTGTTTGAACCCGAGTTCGATGTAGCACTCAATACCGCAACAATCGACGGTGCAAACTGCTCGGTGGCCACGCTGGCATTGCCCTACGACTTTAAGGCGGCAGCCTCGAACACCAACACGCAAATCTACTGGATGAACGGGCAGACTAATGGTTATGCCAACCTTGAGGCCGCCGAAAGCGTAGCAGCCGATGCCGGCGTTATCCTGCAAAACTCCGCAGCAGCCACTTCGGTGAGAATGATGGCAACGGGCGGCGCACCGGCATTTGCCGACAACCTGCTCACAGGTACTACCACAGAGGTAAGCGACCTTTCAGGCAAACTCGTATTCGGGCGTTCCGCCACGACAGGCAAGGTAGGCTTCTTCACCCCGTCGGGCACTGCACCCATTCCCGCCAATCGCGCTTACATCGAAACGAGCAGATTGTCGGGCGCGGGTGTGCAGGCCCTGTACCTCAACTTCGACGGCACGGAAACCGGCATAGAGCAAATCATCACCGCCTCCAATGAAACTCCCGTTATCACCAACGCTCCAGTTTACGACCTTAGCGGCCGCCGTGTCGAACAGGCTGTGCGTGGCGGCGTTTATATCCAAAACGGCAAGAAATTTATTCTGAAATAAAATCATCTTTAAGCACACGAAAATATGAAAAAGAAATATATATCCCCCGTTTGCACTATTTACGCGCTTGAAACGGAGTGCGGACTGCTTGCCACGTCTGTCGACCCAAACCAAGAAACAGAAGACCGCTGGACGCAAAAGAAAAACAACGTTAGCAGCGATATTTGGAGCAATATGAGAGACTCTGAAGAAGACTTTTAATCTTGCCGAATATCAGTTAAGAAATAGAAGACCCGCCCGCTTTGCCTCGAATAGGTAAAGCGGGCGGATTTGTTTACCTGTATACGTCATGCGTCTAACGGCAACAAAAAAAACGCTTCCCGCTATCGGGAAGCGTTTTATGGGTTATGGAAATAGAACTATTTATCTTCTTCCTGCTCCTTTTCAAAGGCTTCTACGAGCTTGTTCTGGATATCGCCGGGCACGAGTTCGTAACTGGCGAACTTCATGATGAACGAAGCGCGGCCGCCCGTGAGCGAGCTTAGCGTGGTGGAATAAGAAGACATCTCCTTCAAAGGCACCTTGGCCTGCAGTTTCTCGTAGCCGTTCTCGCTGCTCATGCCGACAATCATGCCGCGACGTCCTTGCAGGTCGCTCATCACGTCGCCCATCTTCTCGGCAGGCACAAATACCTCCACGTCGTAAATCGGCTCGAGGATTTTCGGACCGGCTTCCTTAAAGGCCTGGCTGAATGCGTTGCGGCCGGCGAGCATGAAGCTCACTTCGTTGGAGTCTACCGGGTGCATCTTGCCGTCGTAAACAATGACGCGCACGTCGCGGGCATAGCTGCCGGTAAGCGGGCCTTGCTCCATGCGGCTCATGATGCCTTTAAGGATGGCGGGCATGAAGCGCGTGTCGATGGCGCCGCCCACAACGGAGTTGATGAACACAAGCTTGCCGCCCCATTCCAAGGGAATTTCCTCCTTGCCCTTCATGGCAATGCGGATTTCCTGGTTGCCAAATTTGTAGACCGTGGGATCGGGCATACCGTCGGAGTAAGGCTCAACGATGAGGTGCACCTCGCCGAACTGGCCTGCACCGCCGCTCTGCTTCTTGTGGCGATAGTCGGCGCGGGCTGCCTTGGTGATGGTTTCGCGATAGGGAATGCGCTGCTCGTAAAACTCAACGGCAATCTTATCAAGGTTTTCCAAGCGCCATTTGAGCGTGCGGAGGTGGAACTCGCCCTGACCGTGCACAAGGATTTGGCGCAATTCCTTGCTCTGCTCCACTTCCCACGTGGGGTCTTCCTGACGCATGCGGTTCAAAGCCGCCATCATCTTTTCAGTGTCGGCTTCGTTCACCGCCTTAATGGCGCGGGTATACTTGGGGTTGGGGAATTTGATAAAGTTGAAGCGGTTCTCGCAGTCTTTGCCGTTGAGCGTGTTGCCGGTGCGCACGTCCTTGAGTTTTACGGTGCAACCGATGTCGCCTGCCTCGAGCTGCTCTACCTTTTCGCGGTTTGCGCCGGCGCATACGAAGATTTGCGCCATGCGTTCGCGCGAGCCTCGGTCGGCGTTGAGCAGGTCGTCGCCCTCGTGGAGCGTGCCGCTCATCACTTTGAAGTATTGCACCTCGCCGATGTGCGGTTCAACGCCTGTCTTGAAGAAGTAAATGCTCGTGGGTCCTGCTGCGTCGGTGGGCACTTCTACGCCTCGCGTGTTGTGAACCGCAGGCATTTCGTCGACAAACGGCACAACGTTGCCAAGGAATTCCATGAGGCGGCCTACGCCCATATTCTTCGTGGCGCACACGCAGAACACGGGGAAGATGCTGCGCGTCACCATGCCCTTGCGGATGCCTTCGCGCATTTCGTCCTCGGTGAGCTGTTCGGTCTCGAAGAACTTCTCCATCAGTCCCTCGTCGTTTTCGGCGGCAGCCTCAACGAGCGTGCGGTGAAGCTCCTGCGCCTTATCCATTTCCTCGGCGGGAATTTCCTCGATGGTGGGTTCGCCACCGTCGGAGCCCCACGTGAGTTTCTTCATCAGGATAACATCGATGAGGGAATTGAAGTCGGCACCCGTCTTCACGGGGTACTGCACGGGCACAACCTTTGTGCCGTAGTTGGCCGTGAGGTCTTCGAGGATTTTATCGTAGTCGCAGTTGTCGCTGTCGAGCTGGTTCACGAGGAAGATAACCGGCTTGGCCAGTTTCTCCGTGTAGCGGAAGTGGTTTTGCGTGCCAACCTCCGGTCCGAACTGGCCATTGATAAGCAGCACGGCGGTATCGGTGACGTTCAGCGCGGTCATGGCTGCGCCCACGAAGTCGTCAGAACCCGGGCAGTCGATAATGTTGAGCTTCTTGCCCATCCATTCAACGTGGAACACGGTAGAGAACACGGAGTAGCCGTAATCCTGTTCTACGGGGAAGTAGTCGGAAACGGTGTTCTTTGCAGTAATTCTGCCGCGGCGTTTGATCAGTCCGCTTTCAAAGAGAAGGGCTTCCGTAAGGGTGGTTTTACCTGAACCGTCGTTGCCGAGCAGCGCGATGTTCTTGATTTCGTGGGAATTGTAGACTTTCATGTCAATTATAAACAATTAAGGTTAGAGGTTGTAGGGCAAAAAACAAGCGTTTTGCCCCGTGCTTTTCATTTTTCGGGGTGCAAAATACGCAGAAAATCGGAAAACAGCAAATTTTTTGCGTGAAAAGTGCAAGTATCTGCCGTTAGAGTAGCGTTTTTGAGGAATTAAGCCACAGCCTATCTTTTACAATAATTCTTTACTCAAGAAATCTCCGAAAAGCTTTGCTGCGATTTCTTGAAGAGTTTGAGCTGCTGCCAAGCCACGGCGTTCTGCGGCAGGCGTTCCCCGGGGTCCTGCTCGAGCAGGGCGGCGGCCGTGTCGCGGGCGGCGGCCATGAGGTCGGTGTCGCGCACAAGGTTGGCAATTTTCAGGTCGAAGGGCATACCGCTCTGCTGCGTGCCGTCCATATCGCCGGGACCGCGCAGGCGCATGTCTTCTTCGGCAATCACAAATCCGTCGGTGCTCTCCACCATCACCGCCATGCGCCGCCGCGCACTGTCGGTGAGTTTGCTGCCCGTCATCAATATGCAATAGGCCTTGTCGGAGCCGCGCCCCACCCTGCCGCGCAACTGATGCAGCTGCGACAAGCCGAAGCGGTCGGCGTTTTCTATCACCATCACCGAGGCGTTGGGCACATTCACCCCCACTTCAATCACCGTGGTCGCCACGAGGATATTCAGTTCGCGGCGCTTGAAGGCCTGCATCACGGCATCTTTGTCCGCCGGCTTCATGCGCCCGTGCACTTTGCCTATCTTAAATGTCGGGAACACGTCGCAAAGATTGTTGTAGCCCGTTTCGAGGTCCTGCAAATTGCTTTCCTCGCTGCCCTCAATCAGGGGAAACACCACGTAAACCTGCCTGCCTGCCGCCAGTTCGCGCATCATGCCCGTGTACATATAGCCGCGCTCTTTCTGTGTGTAGTGAATGGTCTGAATCGGCTTGCGCCCGGGCGGCAGCGCGTCGATGACCGACACGTCGAGGTCGCCGTAGACCGTCATGGCCAGCGTGCGCGGAATGGGCGTGGCGGTCATCACGAGCACGTGGGGCGGGCGCAAATTCTTCTCCCACAGCGCGGCGCGTTGCTTCACGCCGAAGCGGTGCTGCTCGTCGATGACCACGAAACCGAGGTTGAGGAAGCGCACCGAAGGCTCGATGAGGGCGTGCGTGCCCACGAGGATATGCACCGTGCCGTCGGCGATGCCCTGCATGATTTCCTTGCGCGCCTTGCCTTTCACGCTGCCCGTGAGGAGTTCCACGGTGACAGGCAGCGGGGCAAGCTGTTCCCTGATGGTGGCAAAGTGCTGCTCGGCAAGTATTTCGGTGGGTGCCATGATGCACGCCTGGAAACCGTTGTCGAGGGCGAGGAGGCAGCATAGCAACGCAACGATCGTCTTGCCGCAGCCCACGTCGCCTTGCAGGAGGCGGTTCATCTGCCGCCCGCTCCCCACGTCGCGACGGATTTCGCGGATCACGCGCTTCTGCGCCTCGGTGAGTTCAAAGGGCAGGCAGGTGTTGTAGAACTGCATGAAGCGTTCGCCCACTTTTTGGAAGATGTAGCCTTCGCTGTCGCGCCGCCTGCCTGCTGCCGAGCGCAGGATATCGAGCTGGAGATAGAAGAGTTCTTCAAATTTGAGGCGATGAATGGCAGGCGGGAGGGCGAGCGAGGTTTCCGGGTGGTGCACCGTGCGCAGCGCGTCCTCAATGGGCAGCAGCCGGTGCTGGGCGATGACGTGGGCGGGCAGGGTCTCTTCGATGCTGCCTGCGGGAAGGGTTTCCAAGAGGTTTCGCACCCACTGGCCGAGGCGGCGCGAGTCCACGCCGGCGCGCTTCATGCGCTCGGAGGTGTGGTAGTGGGGCATCAGGCCGCCCGGTTCTGCCTGCATCTTGGCGCAATCTTCCATTTCGGGGTGGGCAATGGAGATTTGCCCGTTCCAAAAGTTGGGTTTGCCGAGAATGAGATAGGTTTTGTCGTAGCGGAGGTTGTCTTCGAGGCTTTTCGTGGCGTTGAACCAGATGAGGGTGAGATAGCCCGTGCCGTCGCTGAATATGGCTTTGAGCCTTTTCTTCCTGCCGATGCCCTCTGTCTCGATGTCCACGATGCTGCCGCGCAGCTGCACATAGGGCATGCCCTCCTTGAGGGTGCGTATGGTGTGTATCTCGCTGCGGTCGATATATTTATAGGGAAAGGTGTAGAGCAGGTCGCGGAAGGTGTGTGCGTTCAAGTCGTCCGCGAGGAGTTTTGCACGCACAGGCCCTACGCCTTTCAGGTATTTGATATCGGTGAGGAGGGAATTGGCAGGCATGTTCTGTAAATAAAACTGCCCCGCCGGCATGGCGGGGCAACCGTTGTTTATATCGTAATGGAAATCGTTACAACTTCTTATACTGCATGGCGCGGCGGGCATCTTCCACCTTTTCGTTGCCCACGAGGCGGCGGGCAATGGTGAAGGCAAAGGCTTCGGCGGCAGCGGGGCCGCAGGCTGTAATCACGTTCTCGTCTTCCACCACCATTTCGCCGGGCAAATGCTGCGCACCGTGCATGTGGGGTTCAAATCCGGGGTAGCACGTGGCTTCTTTGCCTTTCAAGACACCGGCTTCGCCGAGCACCATGGGGGCAGCGCAGATGGCAGCGAGCAGCGTGCCCTTATGGTTGTGCTGCACGAGTGCCTGGCGCAGCAGGTCGCAGTTGAGCAGGGTCTTTGCGGCGGGCATTC
>JBJEAH010000207.1:0-6379 GCA_051868815.1 Alloprevotella sp. | reverse complement strand
CAAGGTCTCACGTGTTTTTAATGGTTTTTTCCTTGCGGCGTTTGAAGCGGGCGGGCACCGACCGCAGCCGCAGGGATTAAGGGCGAGCGAAAGCCAAAAGGCTTTCAGGCTCGGCGTTAAGACCAGCGGCGTAGCCCTCAGGGCTTCAAACGAAGCAAGCGGTTTTTACAGGTTTTTATCTCGAACCCTTTAAATAATTCACCCAACGAGTAACCAAAACATTTACAACTATGGCAAAGATAAAAGGCGTATGCCACAACTACGAAGGTTGCGACATGGCCAGCGAAAAAGTAGTTCAGGAAGTTGAGAAATCCAACTTCGTGTGTCAGGAATGCGGCAAGCCGCTCTATGCAGCGAAACAACAGACGCAGCCTTGGTGGAAAAAGCACCAGCGCGAACTGACGCTCGGCGCAGGCGTGCTCATCATCGGCGGCGGCATCACCGGCGGTATCCTCGCTTTCGGCGGCGACAAGGAAGAACCTGCGAAAGAGCCTGAAAAGGTGCAGACGGAGCAGGTAGATTCCACGAAGGTTGACTCCGTAGTCGCACAGCCCCAAGCAGAAGAACCTAAGGCAGAAGAACCGAAGGCAGAAGAGCCTAAGGCCAAGCAGCCTGCCGGCGGTAGCAGCGCAGCTTCTTCTACGAGCAAGAACCTCGGCTATGGCAAGTACGAGGGCGCGATGAAGAACGGACAGCCCCACGGCACCGGCACCATTTATTACACCACCCGCCATCAGGTAGTGCCCTCTAAGGACATCTATGCCGAAAGCGGCGACTACGTGACCGGCTCGTTCCGCGACGGCAAGCTCATTTCGGGGCAACTCCACCGAAAAGATGGCAACCAAGAATTTGTGCAGCGCTAAGACGCTGCTTTGCACCCTTTGCGCCCTGTTCCTGCTTTCGCCGCAGGCAGGGGCAAAGAGCGCGACCAAGGACACGCCCGCCGACAGCCTTGCGCCTGAAAGCCTCGGCGGCCTGGCCTTTGCCACAGAGCACCTGCGCTCCATGGCGACGCAGTGCCGCCTCGACGGCGCAAGTCTCTTCGCCATACCCGCAAGCGGGAAAGACTCCATGACGTTCGTCTATCGCGGACGCCGCCTCGCTGTGAAGAAAAACGCCCTCGGCGACATCTCGCACATCGGCTATTGGTGTTTCCCGCAAGCTTTGAGAGACTTCAACCCCTCGCCCGTCTACGACTTCCTGGAACGCTACGCCCTCGAACTCGACCTCGCGGGGCAGACGCGCGACATCAAAATCTATCGCGACCAGATGACGGCCAAGGGCGACTGGAACGCACTCACCGCCGCCGGCGACATCAATGACTTTTCGCTGCGCAAGGAAGGACTGAAAAAGTATTACTTCAACTTCAAGCGCGGCGGGCGCAGCCTGCAATTGGCTTTTGCCTGCGACTGCCAACTCCTCAAGGGTTGCGATGCCATAGAGCTGGAACGCAACTTCGTGCGCGACATAAAGCGCACCGCGCCCAACCTCAAGCCCCTCGACCTGCCGCAGCCCGAAAGCGAAGGCGATTCCACCAGGGAGCAGGCCAACTACCGCGTGCTCGGCGGCAAGGAATATCTCAGCCCTTCTATCCACAACAGCATCTACCTGCGCCTCGAAAAGGCAGGGGACAAAAAGACTTATGCCCTGATTGCCGACACTATGAAGCTCGTGCAGTCGGTCGGCAATATGCTCCTTACGGGCATCAGCAAAAACCACGTGAACGTGTCGCTTAAAGTAGACAAATACGGCTATGCCTGCGACTCTCTGCACTTGCCGCTCGCCTCGCTTATCACTTTCTTGCAGCAGGAGGGCTGCGAACTTTATTTCGGCGTGAAAGAGCGCAAGGGCGACGACGTGCTCTGCTCCGTGTTTGCCCTGCAACGCGATTACGGCTACAACCACGTCATCTCCTTCCGCGTGCCCAAGTGCACGCTGGTGCAGGGCGGCATCATAGAGGCCCGCGCCTTCTGCTACGTGCCCTTGCACAACGTGACCGAAAAATTTCTCAAAATAGATATACCATGAAAAAGCACATTTCCCTTTTCCTTACCTTCATTATGACGGCTTGCCTGTCTGCCGGGGCACAGGAAAACCAGGCAGAACTGAAAAGCAAGGTGAACGAAATCAAGAAAAGCCCTGACTATATCTACGCCGAAGCAACGCGCGAAACGGCGGAAGAAGCCAAGAGCGCGGCAGAAGAACAGCTATACAATAATATAAATATATGGGTGGCGCACGAAAAGGATTTGCGTGGCCAGGCGCAGGTTATCGTGGCGCAGACTAAGAGCGACTATGAAGAATACCAGCTGCAGCGCGGCAATATGACGCGCGCCTTCCTCTATGTGAAGAAGTCAGACATCATCGCCGGCGACAACGTCCGTGTGCTCGACGTCAATCCTCTGAAAGAAGGGGAGGCCAAAGATGACAAGGCGCAACAGCCAGTCGCCCCGCAGCTTTCGCTCGAAGATCAGAAGCCCGCCGCGCCGGCGGTTGAAGTCAGCCCGCTTGTGAAGGAACTGGCCGGCATTGCCACTATTCAGGCGTTTGGCGCGCGCCTCAAAGAACTTAAAGCGCAAGGCAAGGTCGGCGTTTACGGCAAATATAAGGAACTGCCCGACCCCGACAACTGCCTGCTCGTGGTTTACAATCGCCAAGGCACCATCGAAGCCGTGCTCACAGCCGGCGCACAGCGTTACAACGCCACGACGGCCCTGCCCGATGCGCTCGCCAACTATCCCGGCTGCGCCGCTATCGGATTTACTTTGAAATAATAGCAAAAAAAAATCTACTCAAAAATATGAAAAGGAAATTCATACATCTCATCTTGGCTTTTGCCGCCAGTTGCATGAGCCTCTTTGCGCAAGGCGTCACCGTTACGCTGACCACCGACACGGGCGCAAGCCGTCCTGCCGGCATATCGGTAGCAGAGCAGAACCTCGGCATTGTGCTTTCGGAAATCAATGCCGCCTGCAGCGCCGACCGCATCTTGCAAACCAAGGACCTGCCTATGGACCAGTTTGCCATTGAGTCGCTCACGATGCTTTGGGCCAACCTGAAGTTTTATGTGGACGACAGCGAAGTGGTAGAACGCCTCTGGGTGTTCGAGGGCAACCGCTGCATGCAGGTCAATCACATTCCCCTGATGATTAAGAACCCAGAGAAGCCCGGCACGGAGGTGTATCAGGAAGCTGTCGTGGAGTTTGACCTCCAAGGCAAAATCACGGACTTCCGCTTCGCCATCGACGCGCAGACAGCCGAAAGCATGGAAAACTGCGGCGAGACGGCCACGAAGGAGCAGCAGATGCAAATCCTGCAATTCGTGGAACGCTTCCGCACCGCCTACAACACAAAGGACCTCGCCTTTATGAAGCAGGTGTTCAGTGACGACGCACTCATCATCACGGGTAAGGTTGTCACCACGCGCAGCACTGATATGCAGCCTGTGAGCAAGGTGAGCTATACCAAGCAGACCAAGCAGCAGTATATGAACAACCTCGCCATTTGCTTCAAGCGCAACAAGTGGATCGACGTGAAGTTCAGCAATATCGGCGAGAACGGCGAGCAGGGCGGCTGCGCCGGCATCACCAAGACCGTCAAGAACGGCAAGGAATTCTTCGGCGTGCGCCTGCGTCAGGAATGGCGTTCAGCCAACTACTCCGATGAGGGCTACGTGTTCCTGCTTTGGGAGTTCCCCGAAAATGGCTCGCCCATCATTCACGTGCGTACTTGGCAGCCCGAATGGGTAGGCGGCCAGAAGTTGGCAGAAGAAGACATCTTCTCGCTCAGCGATTTCGAGGAAGCCCTCGGAAGTATGTAACAAACCCGTACACATTATAATATATATGTATAGAATAAGAATAGCCTCATTCTTCGTGCTGCTCCTTGTCAGCCTCACGGCGGTTGCGCAAAGCGGCGAAACGTTTTTCAACAAGCGTCTCGTCAGCCTCGACCGCGCCGATGCCGCCAAGCTGCAAGGCAAAGGCGGCGTGCTCATACAGTCGCCCCACAACGACTTAATCATCGACCTTTCCACGAAAGCCAAGACCCCCTTCACGGTGCAAGGACCCGTGAGCGCGGAAGCCGGCGTTTACGAATATTACGTATTGGCAGACATCTCCAAGCAGAAAGAAGTCTACGTGATATGCTCGCGCAAGGGCGACCCGCAAAAGACGGAGTTTAAGAAAAACCTTGTGAAAGACAAGTTCCTGGGCTATCGCGTTGAGGCCGTGGAAAATCCCATTCGCTCCGAAGACATCTCAGCGCGCGGCGAAGTCTACGCCGATGCCTCCGGCGCGATGATAGAGTTTCGCACGCCGCTCACGGGCGTGTCCGTGGAATGCCCCAAGGGACTGAAATGCACCGTGACGCGCGACAAACTCGACAGCGATGCCTCCATCAACGTGATCCGTGTGGTTATTCCCGTAAAAGCCTTGACGGACGCACGCACGGACTGGGAGCAGAAGCAGGCGGCGTATGACCAGCTCAACGATAAGTGCAGCACGGCCGATTACACTCCAACCGAGGCCGAGTTTCAGCAACTCGACCAGCTTAAAGAGGCCGCCGGTGCCGCAGAGGACGCTTTCGAGGCCCTTTCCGCCGTTTCCGTCTCTGCCGACGGCACGAACACGCTCGCATTCGACATCTCCGATTTCGGTCCCCGCGTGAAGCGCGTCTATTCCATTGTCCCCACCACAACGAAAGAGTTTGGCAGCGAATATCAAAACCTGCTCAACCAAGGCATGACCGCCTTCAAGAGCCGCAAGTATTCCACCGCCGAAGATTTCTACAAGAAAGCCGCTGCCGCTAAGGGCATCTCTTCCAGCGAGAAAGCTTCGGCAGAAGAAATGGCAGGACAGATGGGCACGTACAAAGAACTGATGAAGCGCGTGCAGACCGTGGTGTCGATGCTCAACGACTCCATAAAGCACCAGAAGCAGACGGGGCAGTCGGCACGCTATTCTTTCTTAAGCAATGCCTACAAGACCGCCATCGGCAACATGCAGCAGCTCTATGACGCCACGGGCGATGAGTGGTTCAAGAAATATATCGACAAATACACCCGGCAACTGGGCGACCTTAAAATCGTTATCGAGGGAAAGGTGACATATGTCGACGCAAAGAAATATACGGAAGAGCCTGCGGCAAACTGCCGCGTCTATGCCTCTTCTACCCAGTCATCTGGCGTAAGTGCGCCCGAAACCATTTGCGACGCACAAGGCAAATTTCACATCGAACTTAAGCCCGATACCTATCGTTTCCTCATTTTCGAAGGAGGAAAGCCCGGCAAGCCCATACGGAAAACGCAGTCAATCTATGGCGACTGCCACCAGACGCTCAACGTACGAATCGGCAAATAACATTCTAAAACCATTTACCTAATTAATCAAAATGAAAAACTTTCTCAAAATCCTCGTGTGCGCACTCGCACTCGCAGTGGCCATGCCCGCCGTGGCCCAAAAGAAAAAAGGCGGCGACAAAGACAAGAAGGAAAAGAAAGAAATCGTTTGGCCCGGCGGCACCAAGCCCGCAGCCACCGGCAACGAATCGGTTGACAAGTACATCAACACGTGCGACACGATGATCAACAAGCTCAAGTACATCGGCGAAAGCGTTACCTTCTATCACGTGGCCACAATCCGCGTTACCAATGCCGACGGCACCGTCACCGAAAAGCGCGCCGTGGTGGACCAGAACGGCACAATCCGCAGCAAGAACCTTGCGCTCAAGCAAACGATGGAACTCATCAAAACCTGCACCGAGCTCACCATGTCGAGTGCCAACCTCGCACTCCTCACCGCCTCCTACACCACCTCTCTGCCCAGCCTCGGGCTGAACGCCATCAAGTATGGCAAATATGTCAAGATCGGCGGGCAGCTCACGGGCCGCTGCACCACCGAAATGGTAGACCTCCTCAAGCGTCTGCGCCAGCAGGGCAAGGAAATCCGCGCATTTAAGAAATCGTTCAGCGAAGCCGGCGAACTTGCCGATCCCTCTATGGATATTTCCAATATCGACGGCATCGACTTCAGTGCCACGCCCGTAGTGGAAAAGTCAAACGAAGACTTCGAGCGCGAACTTGCCGAAGCCGCTAAGGACGATCAGGAAAACAGCGGCGACGTAGACGACAGCCTCTTCGACGAAGCATAGCAGATTACACATTAATATATATATATCTTAGTAAGCCCATTGCCACTCCTTGTTGGCAATGGCTTTTTTATGGTGACGCCCCTCGTTCATGTCTTTTTACCCTTTCTTGTTGGCGGATATTTCCCGGAATTTGCCCCTGTCTGCGCAGAAAAACGGCATATTGCAAAATATTTGATTAATTTTGAAACTGGAACAATCTCTCAGAATAATGGAACCTGTAACCATTAAG
>JBJEAH010000206.1:0-6387 GCA_051868815.1 Alloprevotella sp. | reverse complement strand
TCAAATGCAGCTGATGACATATGAAGTGTACCAAGTTATTTTTTAATGATTACTATATATTATTGGACGAAGTGCAGCTTGTGCCCCGTTTCGAGGAAGTTTTGAACAGCCTGTTGCGCATGGAAAATGCAGATGTTTACGTGACAGGTAGTAATTCCAAGTTCCTTTCCAGCGATATAATCACAGAGTTCCGAGGTCGGGGCGACGAGATACGCCTATACCCGCTCTCTCTTTCTGAATATTGCGCAGGCACAAGCCTGTCCCCGCAGGAGGCTTGGAAAGACTATTATACGTACGGCGGCCTGCCGCATGTATTGTCACTCGAAACAGAAAAGAAAAAGCTGGACTATCTGAGCAACCTCTTTGAAAGTGTTTATCTGATAGATATCCTTGAACGCCATAACATTAAGAATAAGGCCGAATTTGGAGAACTTGTCCGAATGGTTGCTTCGGGCATAGGAGCGCCTACCAATCCGACAAAGATATCCAATACGTTCAAGAGCGTGAAAAGGGTAAGCATCAGTTCTGTGACTATTGACAATTACCTTGGCTACATGCAGGACGCTTTTATGATAGAAAAGGCGGAACGGTACGACGTGAAAGGTAAGAAATACATCGGAAGTCTTGCAAAATATTACTTTTCCGACCTTGGTTTGCGCAACGCAATTTTGGGCTTACGCCAACAAGAAGAAACGCATATTATGGAAAATATCATTTTCAACGAATTGCGCCGCCGTGGTTGCAAGGTAGATGTCGGCATCGTTGAGCAGCGTTTCGTAGACAATGATGGAAAATGGCAGCGAAAGCAACTTGAAGTCGACTTTGTTGTAAACCAGGGCAATCAGAAATATTACATCCAGTCGGCCTTGGCAATTCCTGATGAGGAAAAGCGCAAACAAGAAATGGGGGCTTTGCTTAGAATCTCCGACTCATTCAAGAAAGTCATCATTGTAAAGGACGACATCAAGCCTTGGCGCGATGAAAACGGCATTTTAACCATGGGGCTGTTAGATTTTCTGATGGATGCCGACAGCCTGAACGTAATGTAACATTAATGAAGGGTTTGAACGCCAAACCGTTCAGCGTTATCTTGTTGATAAATAAAAACATAACGCAAGAGATGAAGGGTTGAAAGGTTTTTCAGGGGTTTATTTTGCGTATAGGGGAGATAATCGTTTGTTGTCTAAAAAGGAGTAATACGTTGAGATAGTTTGGAGCAAAAGTTCAATCCGTATTTGCAAAACCAATAAAAAACGGAGGCAACCTGTTCGGGCGTGCCTCCGTTTTTGTAGTTGTTTTACAAAAGAGTTATTGGCGATACCAATGGTCACCTTCATTATCTATAATATGGTTGTTGTCTACCCATTGAATTTTTATAGTCTCGGTTTCTCCGTCCCCATAATCCTCATATACAGTATTGTTCTTGTAAGAATATGTATAATAATCAGTCCAATAACATTTATAAGTCCCGTCTTGACTATTCAATTCAAAAAGTTGCATTATCAGTGTGCCATCTGATTGATAAGTGCGTAAATAGTATCCGGATGCCCAACTCTCTTCATAAGGAATTTTCCAAGTTCCAACGATGCTATAATCCTCATCGTCATCTTTGCAAGAATTGAAAGAAACTGCTGTGCCAATAAGCAGGGTAGCAATCAAAAGATAATTGAAAATCTTTTTCATCGAAATCATACACTGATCCGTGTCGTGCGCAACGTTTAAAAGTTAATGGTTAATTGAATAAAGGGTTTTAATAAGGGTTTACCATTAAGGTTCTGCGTCGCTAATGCACGAAAAAAGGGTATTCCCTTGCCCGTTCACTGATTGAGGTCCTAGGAAAACCCGAAGAATACGAACGGAGACAGAGAATACCCGCGAATGTATGGTTGCAATCCAAATAAAAGTGTGCGTGAGGATATTGCTATCCTCTTGGCACACTCCGGGATATGAACGGCATACCCGCAAGCATTCATTTCAGACTTTGTCCTGTATCTTCTTTGAAATTTCCTAGGTTTCAATCAGTAATAGACAAAGCATCAATGACGCTTTTATGTTATCATCCTCACCCAAACGGATTCGGATAAAGATGATTCGTGCGCAAATTTATGACTTTTTTCAATTAAATAATCATTCTCTGCATGATTATTTGCGCAGATAGTGTGCTTTTTCAAAAAATAGGCGGTTAAAAAGAAAGTAACGGCCGCTGCCGATTTTACCCCCGATGAAATGTCAGGCGGTGATAAGGGGTGAGGCCGTGGGCTTTGATGCCTTCGCGGTGCTCTTTGGTGGGATAGCCGGCGTTGTGGTCCCAGCCGTAAAGGGGATATTCCTCGTGGAGCTGCTTCATATAGTCGTCGCGGTAAGTCTTGGCAAGGATTGAGGCGGCGGCTATTGACATGTATTTGCCGTCGCCTTTTACGATGGTGTTCCAAGGCGTGAGACCGTAAGGCGAGAAGCGGTTGCCGTCCACGATGATGCGCTCGGGGCGCGGGTCGAGTTGGTCGAGAGCGCGGTGCATCGCAAGGATTGAGGCCCGCAAAATGTTGATTTCATCGATTTCCTGCGCCGTGGCAATGCCTACTCCCCACGCCAAAGCCACGCGCTCTATCTCTTCGCGCAGCGCGTAGCGCACCGCAGGGGAGAGCTGCTTGGAGTCGTTGAGCAGCTCGTTCTTGTAGTCGGGCGGCAGGATAACGGCAGCGGCGTACACGCTGCCTGCCAGGCAGCCGCGACCGGCTTCGTCGCAGCCGGCTTCGAGCAGAATGTCGGGGTTGTAGCGGGCGAGGAGCATTTTTATGAGGAGGTTATTGATAATCCGGCTTATCCGTAAAATCCGGTTTATCCGGCTTATTTCTTAAAACATCTTTCTGACGCGGTCGATGCCGGCGACGAGCGCGTCTATTTCGGCGCGGGTATTATAGAGCGCAAAGGAGGCGCGCGCCATCGACTCAACGCCGCAGCGTGCCATGAGCGGCTGGGCGCAATGGTGGCCGGTGCGGATAGCAATGCCGAGACGGTCGAGCAGCGTGCCGAGGTCGAGGGGGTGGATATTGCCCACGTTGAAAGAGATGACAGCGTCTTTCTCGCGTGCCGTGCCGTAAATCTTCATTTCAGGGATAAGGCTCAGCTGTTCCATGGCGTAGCGCGTGAGGTCCGCCTCGTGCGCGGCAATTTCATCTTGCCCGATACGCCTCACGTAGTCCAATGCCACGGCGAGGGCGTGCGAGCCGACATAGTCGGGCGTGCCTGCTTCAAACTTGAAAGGCAGCCGCTCGTAAGTAGTCTTTTCAAACGACACGCGGGCAATCATCTCGCCGCCGCCCTGGTACGGCGGCATCTGCTCCAAAAGTTCCTCACGGCCGTAAAGCACGCCGATGCCCGTAGGCCCGTATATTTTATGCCCAGAAAAGGTGAGGAAGTCACAGTCGATGTCCTGCACGTCCACGCGGCGGTGCGGCACGCTCTGCGCCCCGTCTACCAGCACCTTTGCGCCGTGGGCGTGGGCAATGGCCGTCATTTCCTTCACGGGGTTCACCGTGCCGAGCACATTGCTCACATGGGCGATGCAGACGAGCCGCGTGCGCGGTGAAAACAGGTTTTTGTATGCTTCAAGGTCAATCTCTCCCTCGTCCGTCATCGGAATTACTTTAAGGACGATGTCTCTCCTGTCGCGCAGCATCTGCCAAGGCACGATGTTGGAATGATGTTCCATAACGCTCACGAGCACTTCGTCGCCCTCTTTGAGGAATGCCTCGCCGAAAGAAAACGCCACAAGGTTGAGGCTTTCCGTCGTGCCGCGCGTGAAGATGATTTCCGCCTCGCTGCGGGCGTTGATAAACTCCTGCACATTGGCGCGCGCCTGCTCGTGCAACTCCGTGGCTTGCTGCGAAAGATAATGCACGCCCCGATGCACGTTGGCGTTCACCGAATAATATTCGTCAGTCATAGCCTCCACCACGGCGCGGGGCTTTTGCGTGGTGGCCGCGTTGTCGAGATAGACCAGCGGGCGGTTGTAGACCGTGCGGGAGAGTATGGGAAAATCCTTGCGTATTTCTTCGATGTTGAGCATGAGGGTTATTGCTTATTGGGTTTGCACAGCGTGCAGCTGCCGCATTGTTTCAAACGGTGGCGGAAACGCATTTCCACCAAATAGGAAAGGCGGTCGCGCAGAGGTTCCGGCTCGATGCGTGCCAGCACTTCGTTCACAAAGGCATGTTGCAGCAGCAGGCGGGCTTCGGCTTCGGGAATGCCGCGCTGGCGCATATAGAAAAGCGCCGTTTCATCGAGTTTTCCGATGGTTGCACCGTGGTTGCACTGCACGTCGTCGGCATAGATTTCAAGCACGGGGCGCGAGAGAATGCGTGCCGCGTCGGAGGTGAGCAGGTTGGCGTTGGACTGTTCCGAATGAATGCGCTGCGCGTCCTTGCCCACATAAACCTCGCCCGTGAAGGCTGCCGTTGAACTGCCGCCGAGCACGTATTTCATCAGCATACGGCTCTCGTTGTCGCTGCCGCCGAGGTGGTGCACCTTCACGTAGTTGTCGAAATGCTCGGTTTCATCGGTAATGGCCACGCCGTTAACTTCGGCGTAGGCGCCCTGCGTGCCGTTTTGGAAGATGTTGATCGTGTTGCGCGAAAGCCCAGTGTGGAGCGAGAGCACGTTGCACACGAAGCGGCTGCCGTCGCCCTGACACACCTTTACGTTGTTGAAGCGCGTGGCAGCGGCGGCATTTTCCTCGATGAACGTGAGGCGCAGCGTCGCGCCGCGCCCAAGACGTATGTGCATGCTTTGCGTGGAGAGCGTGGCGCATTGGCTGACGCTGTGGTCGCACACGATGAGGTCGAGCACGGCGTTATCGCCCACATTCACGGCGATGCGGCGGTTCATCATCAGCGGCAGCCGCGCGTCCGCCACGTTCACTATTTGCAGGGGTACGCCGCAGGCCACGCCGTCAGCCACGTCAGCCACCAGCGCGTCTTGCGAGAGCAACTGGCAAAGCGCATCGGAAGGGTCGCGCGGGTCGAAGATGGGGAGCACCCCATTATATATATATGTATGCGCGAGGGCGGCCAAGGCATCGTTTTCCGAGGCTGCGCCGAAGCGCACGCCGTCGGGCAGGGGCGCAGAGGCGGCATCGGGGGCGGGCACATCGTTGGCCACATAGCGCGTCCTTGCGCCCAGCGACGGCACGTTGCAGTGATAGCGTTTCTCGGGGTTGTCGGTGGCGGGCGTGCGTTTGAGGTTCAGACCGTAGTCTGGCGCGAGGGCTTTGATAATGTCTGTATATTTGAAGCACTCATCCCGAAAACCCTTTTGGCAAAGGTTGTCGAGATAAGTCAGGATTTCCCCGTCACCCCTTTGGCGCAAGGCGGCCGGCGTGTGGGCGGCCAAGAGGTCGCTTTGCCCTTTATAGAGCGCGGCATACTGCTGCAAGGCAGCGGCGGCAGACTTTATGTTGTCGGCAGGAATGCTCATTGCGCTATTTCGTTTTTAATCCAGTCAAAGCCTTTCTCTTCTATTTCGTAGCCAAGCGCGGCAGTGCCTTCGCGCACCACGCGGCCGTCGACGAGCACATGCACAAAGTCGGGTTTCAGATAGTCGAGCATTCGCTGGTAATGGGTAATCACCATGGCCGAGGTACGCTCATTGCGCAGCGTGTTGAATCCTTCTGCCACGATGCGCAGCGCGTCTACGTCGAGGCCCGAGTCGGTTTCGTCGAGAATGGAAAAGAGCGGCTCGAGCACGGCCATTTGGAAGATTTCGTTGCGCTTGCGCTCGCCGCCCGAGAAGCCTTCGTTCACGCCGCGGCTCATAAAGTGCGCGTCAAGTCCCACGAGCTTGCGCTTCTCGCGCAGCAGTTTCAGGAAGTCGGGGGCGGGCATCGGGTCAAGTCCCTGATACTTGCGGCGGGCATTGACGGCGGCGCGCAGGAAGTTCGTCATCGATACGCCGGGAATTTCAATTGGCGACTGAAACGACATGAAGATGCCCTCGTGCGAGCGGTCTTCGGGCGAGAGCGCGAGCAGGTCCTTGCCGTTGAAGGTGATGCTGCCTTGCGTCACTTCGTATTTAGGGTTGCCCACGAGCACATTGCTCAGCGTGCTTTTGCCCGAGCCGTTAGGTCCCATGAGCACGTGTACTTCGCCGTCGCGGATAGTGAGGTTCACGCCGCGCAGTATTTCTTTGCCTTCGATGCCGGCGTGCAGGTCTCTTATTTCAAGCATGGTTTTTGGTATAATCTTAATTATCTGCCGTGCAAAGTTACAAATTAGCAAGAACTAAACTTGTGCGCAATTATATAATTGTCGTAATTTTGCGACAGAATATAGTAACTATAGAGTCAACAAGCAAGTGCAATATTACAAATAATGTTTGTAGAACTCTTTA
>JBJEAH010000205.1:0-6390 GCA_051868815.1 Alloprevotella sp. | reverse complement strand
CATGCTAACCAAAGCATTTCCGACCGCAAGTCGTGGATTCCTTCGTTTGTGGACCGCATCGACCGCATGGTGCTGCGCGACCGCAACCACCCCTCTGTCGTGATGTGGAGCCTCGGCAATGAAGCCGGCAACGGCGAGAACTTCCGTGCCTGCTACGACGCGGCGAAGAAGCTCGACAACCGCCCCGTGCACTACGAAGGCACGCGCTCCAACGGCAACTATGGCGGCGGCCGCTTCTCGGATTTCTATTCAAAGATGTACCCCGGCATGGCGTGGATGAAGCAAAACACGAGCAACCTCGACAAGCCGATGTTTATCTGCGAATATGCCCACGCTATGGGCAACGCCATCGGCAACCTCAAGGAATACTGGGACATTATCGAGAGTTCCAACTCCTGCATCGGCGGCTGCATTTGGGACTGGGTGGACCAAGCCATCTACGAACCGCTCGAACTGAAAAAAGGCATTCGCCGCCTGCACACGGGCTACGATTTTCCCGGCCCGCATCAGGGCAACTTCTGCAGCAACGGCGTGATTCCCGCCACGCGTGAGGAAAGCGCGAAGTTGGCAGAGGTGAAAGCGGCGCATCAGTTCGTGAAATTCCTCGTACAGCACGTTTCCGAAGACAAGCAAACGGTGGACGTGCGCCTTTCCAACGCCTACGCGTTCCAGGATTTGAGTGCTTTCGACTTTGTGTACGAGGTAGTACATCAGGGAAACATCGTGGCCACCAAGCGGATAAAGCTGCCCGCCGTTTTGCCCGGAACCACCCACGACATCAACTTCAAATTGCCCAAGGTGAATTTGAAGAAAGCCCGCGCCAAGGGCGAAGAAGTGTTGCTCAACCTGCGCGTGGTGTATCGTGAGGCGCAGACGTTCTGCCCCGCCGGTCTTGAGGTGGCTCATCATCAGGCCACCCTGCTCAATCGCGGCAACTTGCCCGCACTGGCCACTTCGCAGAAATCGCTTAATGCCAAGACAGACGAAACGGCAAAAGAATGGCGTTTCACCTCCGACAAGATTAAGGCAGTCTTTTCCAAAGAAACGGGCGAACTTACCGAACTCGCCCTGGACGGACACAATATTATATATAAGGGCGAGGGCTTCCGCTACGACAACCATCGCTGGATAGAAAACGACCGCTTTGGCAACACCGACAACGGACTGGCGAAAAAGGCCGACTTCAAGTTTGAGCTGAAAGACGGACTCTTTGTCATCACCACCCGCCGCGACGGCTCGCTCTGCGCCACGGACATCGTCTATACGATTGCGCCGCAAGGCATCATGGACATCGACGCTACCTTTACGCCGAAGAGCGACGCGCTGCGCCGCGCCGGTCTCGTGTGCGGCATCGACAGCACGCTCAAGAATGTGGACTATTACGCTTACGGCCCTTGGGAGAACTATTGCGACCGAAAGGACGGCGTGATGATTGGCCGCTACTCGGCGACCGTCGGCACCATGTCAGAACGCTACATCAAGCCGCAAACTACCGGCGGCCGCGAAGCCCTGCGCGAACTGGTGCTTTCCGACGGCAAAGGCTTCGGCGTGAAGATTGAGACGGAGGGCGAAGTGTCCTTCTCAGCCCTGCCCTATACCGATGCCGACCTGATGAACGCGCAGCATGCTTGGGAACTTACGCCCCGTCCCTATACCGTGCTCCACCTCGATGCCCGTCATCGCGGCGTGGGCAATGCTTCCTGCGGACAGGACGTAGACACGTTGCCGCAATACCGCGTGCCCAACGAAAAGCAACATTACAAACTGCGCATTTCGGCGAAATAATATTTTTTAGGGAAGACGACCTGTTACGAATAATGCCAATCCTCCCCGATAAATTTCAGAAAAACATGAATTGCCTGCTGGGCGCAGACCGCGCCCGGCAGCTTTTTGAAGCATTGGACGATGACACCGCGCCCGTAAGCGTAAGGTTCAATCCGCTCAAAGGCGGAGCCGTCGCGAAGGCGGGGCTGCCCGTCGCAGAGTCCGTGCCCTGGTGCGCCGACGGCTTTTACCTCTCGGAGCGGCCGCAGTTCACCTCCGACCCCTTGCTCCACGCCGGGGCGTACTATGTGCAGGAGGCCTCATCGATGTTCATCGCACAGGCATTCAAGCAGATAGACTTCACGCCGCGCCGCGTGCTCGACCTTTGCGCCGCCCCGGGCGGCAAGAGCACCCTGTGGCGCGCGCTGCTGCCCGACGATGCGCTGCTCGTGGCCAACGAGCCAATCCGCCCCCGCGCACACATTCTTGCCGAAAACCTGGCGAAATGGGGGCATCCCAATGTAATTGTCTCCAATGCCTATGCCGACGGCTTCGCGCCCCTGCACAGTTTCTTCGATGTGATAGCCACCGACGTGCCCTGTTCGGGAGAGGGTATGTTCCGAAAGGACTGCGCCGCACGCGAAGAGTGGACCGACGGCAGTCCGTCGGCGTGCGCCGCGCGGCAGTGGGACATCGTGAGCACGGTGTGGCCCGCGCTGCGCCAGGGCGGCTATCTCGTGTACAGCACCTGCACGTTCAACCGCGAGGAAAACGAAGACATGGTGTGGCGCATCGTAAAAGAACTCGGCGCAGAACCTGTTGCCATCGACTGTCCCGCCGAGTGTAACATCGAGGGCGACCTCACGGGGCGCGGTCTGCCGGTGAACCGCTTCTTGCCGGGACGCACGCGCGGCGAAGGCCTGTTTCTCTGCCTGCTGCGCAAGACTGCCGAAGCGCCCCAGCCGCGGGAGGAGAAGGCAGACAGAAAAAAAGGCGCGGCAGCCGCGAAAGCGAAAACCGACAAGGCGGCGATTGCGCTCGCCGGGCAATGGCTCGCCGAGACGGAGGCATTTGAAATAGAGGCCGACCGCGACGGCAACCTCCGTGCCCTGCCGAAATCGACGGCGCAAGATATGCGCCGCGTAGCAGCCGCCGTGCGGACGCTCTCGCTCGGCGTGACCCTGGCTCAGCCCAAGGGGCGCGACCTCATACCCTGCCACGCCTTGGCACTCAGCACCGCCCTGCGCCGCGAAGCCTTCCCGATAATGGAACTGACGCGCGAGGAGGCCTTGCGCTACCTGCACCGAGAAGCCATCACTCCGCCCGACGCATCGCTGCGCGGCTATGCCTTGGCCACTTATCAGGGCTTCCCCCTCGGTTTCGCAAAGGCTTTGGCGGGACGCGCCAACAACCTTTATCCCAAAGAGTGGCGCATCAGGACAGATTATTCGCAAAACACATGAAATACTACGAATTTACTTTCTACACCAATCCCCGCTCCGAGGCCATCGAGGACGTGCTCGCCGATGTGCTGGCAGGCGTGGGGTTTGAGAGTTTTGTGCGCACGGGCGAACTGGACCTGCGCTCCGTGCCCGGCAGCGATAACCCTGAAGCCCCCGAATTTGCCGCCCCGGCAGAAGAAGAAGAGCAGTTTAAGGCATATATCCCCGTCAAGTCCTTTGACCCGGAAGCCCTTCGCGAGGCACTCGGCAACTTCCCGCTGCCGGATGTAAACATCTCTTTTGAAATGCGCGAGGCAGAGGATAAGGACTGGAACGAGGTGTGGGAGCAAAATTATTTCCAACCCCTCGTCGTCGGCACGCGCTGCGTCGTGGCGGGCACTTTCCACAAAGACGTGCCTGCGGCCGGCTATCGCATCACGATTAACCCGCAGATGTCGTTCGGCACGGGGCACCACGCCACCACTTACCAGATGCTCGAGCGTCTGCTCGACGAGCATCTAACGAACAAGCGCGTGCTCGACATGGGCTGCGGCACGGGCATCCTCGCTATCCTCGCCCGAATGCGCGGCGCAAGCGAGTGCGTGGCCATCGACGTGGACGAATGGTGCGTGAAAAATACGGAAGAAAACATTGCACTCAACTCCGTGGACCATATCCGCGTGGTGCTGGGCGATGCCTCCGCGCTGGCAAGCGAACAGCCGTTCGACGTAATCATTGCCAACATCAACCGCAACATTCTCCTGCAAGACCTCCCGCGCTACGCCGAGCGGCTCGCGCCGGGCGGCATCGTGCTGATGAGTGGTTTCTACACAAAAGATGTGCCCCTGCTTCGCGAAGCGGCGGAACGCCTCGGCCTCGCCTTTGAGGACGGGCGCGAAAAAGACGGCTGGGCATGCATCAAATGTTGTGCAAGCGAGCGCAATAGAGCTTGCTCATATTGCCGAGTGTAGCCGACATTATGCAAATGTTGTCGGCAGGTCTAAAAGCCTTAACAAAAAAGCAATGGTCGCCGCCATTGCTTTTTTGTTTCTTTTACCCTAACTTTGCACGTAAGAAAAGCGTTTTTATTAAATCTACAACCACTATAAATATCTATATTCCCTATGACTTATTCTTCATTAAAAAGAATGCTTTTGGCGGTCGCCTTGTGCATGGTCGCCATGATTGGCCTCGCACAGGGCAAGGCCAAGTATGTGTTTTATTTCATCGGCGACGGCATGGGTGTCAATCAGGTGAACGGCACGGAAACCTATCTCGCCGCGCTTGAAGGGCGCATCGGCACCACGCCGCTGTGCTTCGCCGACTTTCCCGCCTCGGCACTTGTGACGACCTTCTCGGGCACCAACGGTGTGACCGACTCCGCCGCCGCCGGAACGGCGCTTGCCACGGGCCACAAGACGAAAAACGAAGCGCTCGGCGTGCTGGCAGACCTCTCTACGCCTGTTTACAGCGTGGCGGAAAGCGCCAAGAAGAGCGGCGCGGCAGTGGGCGTGGCCACGAGCGTTTCCATCGACCACGCCACGCCGGCAGCCTTCTACGCCCACGTGGGTTATCGCGGCGAGTATTATAAAATAGGTACGCAGCTGCCCAAGACGGGCTTCGACTACTTCGGCGGTTCGGATTTCCTGCAGCCTGCGGATAAGGACAATCCCGATGCGCCCGACCTTTACAGGCAATGCGAGCAGGCAGGCTACGTGATTGCCCGCGGCTACAAGGATTTCCAAAAGAAAATGCGCAAGGCCGACAAGATTATCCTGTTCCAGACCGATGCGGCAGCAAAGGAAAACCCGAAAGCACTGCCTTACGCCATCGACCGCAAGAAGGGCGACCTGACCTTGCCCGACATCACGCGCGCCGGCATCGGCCAACTCTCCAAATCGGAGCGCGAGGACAAAGGGTTCTTCCTGATGGTGGAGGGCGGCAAGATTGACTGGGCGTGCCACAGCAACGATGCCGCCACGGTGTTCCACGAAGTGAAAGATTTCGACGATGCCATTCGCGTGGCTTACGAATTCTATAACCAGCACCCCGATGAAACGCTGATCGTTGTTACGGCCGACCACGAAACGGGCGGTATCGCCCTTGGCCGCGGCCCGTATGAACTGCACACGGACGTATTCAAATACCAGCGCATGAGCACGGAGGCGTACAGCCGCCACCTTTCTGCTCTTCGCCAAAACGGCAAAGCCTTTACCTGGGAACTTGTGGAGCGCGACCTTGCCGAGAACTGGGGCTTCGGCAAAGGCGTAACGCTGAGCGAAGGCCAAATCAGCCGCCTCAAGAAAGCGTTCGACGCGCTTGCAGCCGGCACTGCCGAGCAAAGCAAATCGCTCTACGCCAGCGCAGATGCCCTTGCCGACACCGCGCGCACCATATTAGCGGAATGCGCACTCGTGGGTTGGCAAAGCGGAGGCCACTCCAACGGCTACGTGCCCCTCTTTGCCATCGGTGCAGGCAGCGAACTCTTCAACGGACGCATCGACAACACGGAAATTCCCCGCCGCATTGCCAAGGCGGCCGGCTGGGAAAACGAATAATTCATTAGGATATAAAAATGACAAACCAAGAATTTTGGCAAAGTATCCAACAAATAATTTCTTCAGGGTTTCAAATTAACGACTTAAAGCAGCTTGACATTTATGCAGAATGGTTTATCACAAGAAAACTTGTATATCAACGATTTTCACAGGCAGAGCAGCATGGCTGCGCAGCGGGAGGTACAAATAATGTCATTGCAACCATACTCGCGGGAGCAGAAATTGCATCAGATAGCCTCACTGCGCCAATCGGGAGTTTCAAAAGAGAAGTCCAATGCGGAGCGCAGCAGGAAAAGCGTATAGAACTTTGGGCAAAAGCTGTCGGTTGCTGGTTTGACCACACCGAGAAGACGTTTGACACGTTATTGGGACGTGAAATTGCAAGCGGCGGAGAAGCCCATGTATATGACAACGGAAGCACGCTGGTCAAATCTATCGGGCTTGACTACTTTGTCTTGCCAATCTTGGCATTAGACAGAATCGCCCTGCACAATGCTTCCTTCCCTGAGACCCGCATGAAGGTGCTTGGATTTGGAAGGAATGAAAATTTAGAATTTCAGATAATCGTTGAGCAGCCTTTTATCAAAGGTCAGCAAATGTCTGACGCGGAGATTTCCACGAGATCG